>NZ_MUFI01000020.1:0-58291 GCF_001996265.1 Salinivibrio sp. MA440 | reverse complement strand
AAATAAAGGTAATAAAATGTTTATACGACAGGAGCAATTAGCTAAAGAGATGGGAGTAAGTGTTAGTACTCTGTGGCGCTGGCGTCGAGATGGAAAAATGCCGCCCGTGGTTGCACTTAGCTCTAGAGTCGTGGGCTGGCAGAGAAAAGACATCGAACAGTGGTTAAAAGAACAAACAATAGATGCGACTTGCCACAGGGGGAACAATGTTCTCGCTTCACTTTCATAAACATAAAGTATTTCATTTTTTACGATTAATTACGCATATAAAAATGCTCTTGCAGGAGCAGTGTTCCTGCTTTGGTCTATCTCAGGGAGCCATGTTCCTCTCAAGTCTTCATCAGTTGAACGGAGAACGATGTTCTCCGAATAGCGAAAGACAGATTTACGTATTACCCGACTCGTGTTCGGGGATCTCAGGCAAAGGCTGATAGCTTTCAAACGCTACTGCGAGAACACTGTTCTCGCTCATATCATCAAAAACTAAAGTTTGGTCATTTAATTAATAGATAAAAAATCACTCTCAGTGCTGGACTCTCTGGTGAAAAATGTGTTAACCATTATCTTTCATAAGTCGGTTTGTCAGAACCAATGGGGTAATGAACGCAAGCTCTGAAACACTTTTTCCCCAAAGCGAGCTACAATCAGTGTGAAAAATTACTTAAAGGGTCGCTAGATATCACACATTTTTTTGAGTCAGTCTTCTACTAGATTCCATCGGTGTTTGTGGGTAGATGAATACTAGCTATGAGTAACGAATCCCAGTTCTCCAATGGAATCCCTAACAGCCGCCATATCTTCTTTAGCGAGTAACTCGTGATCTAAAGCCAATACCAACCTCTTCTTGGCACGAGTAAGAGCGACATAGACCTTTTTCCATTCTTTATTAAATCGGTTTGCTTCGCTAATACCATTTTGGGTCAAATATTTCAGGGTATTAGAGCTGAGTATGATTACACACGTATCAGCATCCAATCCCTTGATAGACTCGATACTTTGGACTTTGAACTGAACATCATTTCCCGTACAAGAATTGCACAGATCATACAATTGGGGGTAGTGATAACTCTCTAAGGTTAATCTGTGACTGGCTTTTAGCCTATTAATAGCAATTCTTGCTCCGACTTCGGCGACATCGTCCATAAAATCAGAAAAAACTGCTTTAACAAATAAAGCTTTGTCTTTCTTGTGGTTAGAATCACGAATCATTTCCTCGATCTCTCGTGGGAATGAGTGTGTGTGTTTAGATGAAGTTGTATAGCGACCATTCTTTTTGTCGACACAAACAAGTTGTTTTGTATTTAAGTAGTTCGTTAGTAGCTCGTCATATCGTCCGTCCGTCGATTCAATGTACATGAGTTCACCAGCCATTTCTGATAGTGACTCTTGTTGTTGACCTTCATAACAGAAGCTGTTTGAGACCGCTAGTATCTCTGTGGGTACTCGTCTGGTTTGATTGTTGATCGGTAGTATGGTCGCGTATTCTTTTGGAGCTACTTTTCGAACGAAAGCATCAAGATCTTGGGGAAACTTGATGGCTTGTTTTGGATCTCCGATCATATACACATCAATATCGTTGCACCCTAGAACTTCGAAAAAACGTAGTGCATCTTTGTCTAAGTCTTGGACTTCATCGATGAATATCTTGTCAAAGCAGCTTCCTAGAATAGCCAATAGTCTGCGGACTTTTGCTTTCTTCGCTCTGTTATTGTGCTTGCTGATAGTTTCATCAACAATTTGTTTGGCGATGTTGTATACGCTCTCGGCATGAATGACGTTCTTATCTTTTAATCGTTTTAAGTGCCAGTTTTTGAATCTAGCATAGCTCGGTAACATCATTATTGATGCGTCGTTATACACATCCCCGAGAGTGAATGACGAGAATGGGTAGATGATTTCGTTTAACAGGAAACTATGTACGGTCTGTATACAGAGATTCGACGGAATAAAGCCATGTTGCTTGATTATCTCTTGCTCTATCTTCGCTGTTGCAGAGTTTGTGTACGTCAGTGCAAATGTCTTTTTGTGACTAGTACAAGCTTCGATGTGCTCTATCAAAGTCTTTGCTAAGCCATAAGTTTTCCCAGCACCTGCACCAGCAATCTGTACTTCTATCATGATACCGCCTCGATGACCTCAGCGATGTGAGCTGGTAACCTGATATCCAGTGGACTACCTTCATCAACCATCGCATCACATACATCAAGCATTCTTGCTGTCTTACCATTAATCATGTGCTTGGATACTGCGTCGAGGTCGCCTTCCATTTCGAATAAATCATTTAGTAAAGCTAGGTTGTCTTCTGCTTCTACTAAATCAATTTCAAGTGTGTAGTTTGTTGTTGTTCTTACAGTGACATTCGCATGTGCTGTGTCATAGGCATAATGTTTGGCTTTAGCCGCATCTGAATTGTCATAATCACGGACAACACCAATTTTCTTATTCTGGTTATCTTTGTTCAAGGCTAGCCATATATCTAAGAAAGTGGCGTAACCACGTTGACCGATTGGAATAATATCGATGTCGTTGAGGGCTGGTTGTTTAGACAGATAAGTGCTGATTAGCATTTCTTCAGTCGGCCCTTCTACGAGAATTACTTTGTTCGCAAACAGCAGCTTTAAGATGTCGAAGTTAGGTCTCTTTCTTAGGTAGTCAACTAGCTTAGTTGGAGTATCAGACAGACTAATTGCTTTCTCGCCAGTAAACGCCAACACATTAGAGATCTTCAACTTGTTGATGATCGATGGGTTATGGGTCGAAATGATAGTTTGTACAAGCGAGCCGCTGTTGCTTGAGCTTTTCTCGATGAAGTCTCTTACTAAACGAAGGTTGTTAACGCTCAAGTGTGCTTCTGGTTCTTCTATACAGCACAAGTTGAATGTATCACCACATGACTTGTAGTAAGCAAACAGGATGAGTACGTAGATAAGATTTCGTTGCCCTAAGCCTTTTTGGTACAGAAATTCATTACCGTATTTCAAAGTGATGTTCGATAAGATGTTCTTCAAATTAGGCAGGTTAGGAGTGCACTCAAGCTGTTTGATAATACTGTCGTAATTCTCAAAATCGTCATTAGCTCCAATGACTTTGTCGAATGTTTCAGTCTTTTCAATAGCACTAAAGAACTCAGAGTAGGCTGTATTGATCTGACCTTTGTCGTCATCGTTGAGAGTGTTCATAAGCAGCTTGGTGAAAATGCTATTGGACTTCATTGAACTGCTTTCTGAGAAGTCATCTCGCTCTGCATTGATACTATGGATACTGACGTGTTTTAACTCACTGTATGCGATAGGCTTTTCGTTGTTCACAGATACGACTTGGTAGTCGTAAAGCTCAACGGGTAGAGTAAACCAGTTAATATCATCTAAAGTCTTACCAGCGAGCGATTTCTTTACAACCTCAAGCAAGTCTTTGTCGTCTTTAGGCTTAAAGTCGTATCTAATTTTGTATGTTTCTTCGTCTCCATCAGCAACAATCCACTTAGCCAATAGAGATGTTTCATAAGCATCTTTCGGATCTGCGAACTCTACGGTTACGGATACTTTAGGGATCTTTGTAAGCTGATTCTCTTCAGTGTCATCATCGACAACAGACTTTAGAAAATCAATCACGGCATCTTTGTTAATGTCTGAGACACTCAATCGCTTCTGGTTGAAGTCTATTTGGTTGCCGCTTAACGGTAACGAAAGTGCGGTGAAAAAGTTCGTCTTACCAGTATCGTTTTCACCAATGACGACTGTTAGCTGCTGAAGCGGTGCTTCGAAAAAGCGGAAGCTACGGTAGTTTTTAATCGTTACCTTTTTGATGTACATAAGAATTTCCCTAAAAAGCATACAAGCGCATATGCCACTAATGTACTACAAGTCATGTGGTTACTGTATTGTTCCAACTACTTGTTGGTGCCTAAGTGTGATCGCACGTAACTCGGAAATGTCCAAAAATAATTTATAAATTGATTACTATAGCCCCTGCATTTGCCTTTAAAGAAGTCCACTCATTTCTTGCACGATGTTGGCTTGCTCTAGCAAGTATGCACACTCTGTTTGGATGAGTGACGCACATAGCTCTATGTGTTCACGCTCTCCATCATCTATTCCTTGAGCATCGGTAAGCTCAACCGCTTCCTTCAGGGCATTTTTTATAGCACCAACGATTTCTACCATTATGGAAGCCATTTTGGTACCTGAACAATCGAGCAGAGCGCCGATAACCTGGAGGTAAGTCAGTTGCCTGACAACCATCAATCACATGCTTTCGTTGAACGACATCACGAGTCGCGATATAGGCTCGATCGAACCGCTCTATGCTCAGTGTCCTCGTCTTCCCAATGCGAGTTAACTCAACATTAGCGACGTCCAAACCAGCTAGCTTGGCTAATGTCATGCAGAAGAACTCATTAACAGCAATACACTGTGCTTTACCGCTTTCAAACTTCAGAATGTAGTTTGAACTTAATTTGCCTTCCCCAAACCCCCATTCATCGCCGCGCTTAAGTACGTTTAACTTATTTTGCACACCTGCAACCGAAAGGCGAACCTTGCCATCCCAATAAACCAATGGCGCTAAGTTACGCTCTAATCGGTCTACCAACTCCTCATTAGGTACAGGTCTAAAGCTGGTTGCTTGAGGCTCCGAACCTGGCACTCGAAAAGATAATGCGCCAGATGTTTCTGCACCAAGCTTACGAATCAGCCCAAACGTGTGCCAATAAACACGTCTAGCTGTTGTAACTTACTCATACCAACCGTCCTCACTGCTTATCACGCTGTTTTCAGCGTGAGAGGTTATTTGGCTATGTGGACGAGCAAATAGGTTTAGGTCGATAAGGCGTAATGACAGCCCTAAGGTGTCCATGAGGACAAGTACATTGGCAAAGGTGACACTGGTATCGCCTTTTTCTATCTTCATGACTGTTCTGCGAGATAAATTGGCTTTTGAAGCGAGATCATCAATACGCCAGCCTCTATCGGTGCGCTTTGAGCGAATGGCGCTCCCCAGCGTTTCCATACTGAACTCGGTATTCAAATCAGGCATAGGTTGTGCCTTTACCCTCTTACCTTTTTTCATAAGTGCCTTTTAGTGTACTTTTGTCACTTTTAAGTTCGCCTCACCACATAAGTTCACTATAAATCACTTTTGCGATGAATGTATAAGAAATCACCTATAAGTGCATTTTAAGTTACTTATGATTGGTTTGCGAGTTCAATCTATCTTTGTGCGCTATGGGAGAGATTTATTCGCCAAAAGGACACATTTGGCAACAGCGTAATATTCGGATTAGTATTGGGAACAGACAGAGAAGAGTGCGTGATCGGGGCTTACCTGACCCATTACCTGACCCATTACCTGACCCAAAATCGTCAGGTATAAAAAAAGGTTAGTAAACACTACGCTTACTAACCTTCTAGAATCTGGTGGCCCCTCCCAGACTTGAACTGGGGACCAATCGATTATGAGTCGACTGCTCTAACCACTGAGCTAAGGGGCCGAGTGGATTGGGATTATAGGGGAAGGCAAACAGGGTGTCTAGTTGTAAGGGGGGTCAATTCAGTATGGTTTTTGAGCACTTAGCGCAATGGTGGCAAAACAAGCGCCGCCAGTGTGACGGCACTCATGCTTTGCTTACTGAGTTCTGTGACACCACTTACTGCATGGCGGGGTCTTCGCTGTTGTCATCGGCGGGCCAGGTTTCTTCTTCCGGTGGCCAGGCGCTGTTGTCGTCTTCTGGTATTGGCTGGGTGTCGCAATCCGTGCCACCTTCAGGGCAGGTTACCGCTGGCTGGCCGTCTGCAGGCTGCATAGGCTCGTCATTCGCCATTGCCGGGCCCGCTAGGCCAACTATCATCATCAGTGCGCTCAGAGTCAGTGCTTGGTTGTGTGTTTTCATGGTGTTCTCCTTCCTAATAGTGTCGTTGCCCTTGAGGACAGAAACACTATCTCGCACTCGTCGCACTGGCCTGTCATTCCCTCGCTATAAGGCGGTAAAAGGATTGTGTCGTTTGTCGCCAATTTATCAGCATTGTCAGTCCTTGATTAAATCCCCCTCCTGCGGTCAGAAAACCTTCAAAACGGTGTGTTAATGGTTAATTGATGGCCTTTACGCTCGGTTTTGTCGCTTGCATCTTGTTGACACGCACTTTACTATCAGAGAATAATTAAACATAAATATCGATTTAATATTCAATTTAGCGCGTTATTTAGGGATAAATATGAAAAGCGACCTCTACCAGCAATCACTGCTCACCTTACTCGACTTGTCACCTCAGCAAATCCACGATCTGATTGATGATGCCGCCGTCCTTAAAGCGGCCAAAGCCTGTGGTGAGGAAACCCCACAGCTGACGGGCAAAAACATTGCGCTGATTTTTGAGAAAACCTCAACCCGCACCCGCTGTGCGTTTGAAGTGGCGGCGTTTGATCAAGGCGCACAAGTCACGTATCTCGGCCCCAGCGGCAGCCAAATTGGCCATAAAGAGACCATGAAGGACACCGCGCGGGTGTTAGGGAGAATGTACGATGGCATTCAGTATCGTGGGTTTGGTCAAGAGGTGGTGGAAACCTTAGCCGCCCATGCTGGTGTGCCGGTGTGGAATGGCCTTACCGATGACTTTCACCCCACTCAAGTGCTGGCGGATTTACTCACCATGCAAGCGCACAGTGACAAGCCGCTCAATCAAATCGCCTTTGCGTATTTGGGTGATGCGCGCAATAACATGGGCAATTCGTTGATGGTGGGCGCGGCCAAAATGGGGATGGATTTACGCTTGATTGGTCCTAAAGCCTATTGGCCTGAGGCGGATTTGATTGCCACCTGCCAAGATATTGCCGCCAGTACTGGAGCAACGATCACACTCACGGAAGATACGGCGGCGGTGAAAGGCTGTGATTTTATTTATACCGACATCTGGGTGTCGATGGGCGAGCCAGAATCGGTTTGGGCGCAGCGGGTGGCGGATCTCACCCCTTATCAAGTCAACCCCGGTTTGATGGCCGCCACCGAGAACTCAGATGCCAAGTTCATGCACTGCTTGCCCGCGTTTCATAATGACGAGACCGGCGTGGGTAAACAAATTGCCGATCAATACGGGCTCAATGGCCTGGAAGTGACCGACGCGGTATTTGAATCGGCGCAGTCGATCGTCTTTGATCAAGCCGAGAACCGCCTCCATACCATCAAGGCTGTGATGATTGCCACACTCGTCAAAGCAAGCGCGTAAACGATTGCACTTTTGCTTGCACAGCACAAATAGGGGCGTATAATTCGGCCAGATTTCACTACACGGCCAGAAGTTATGTTGGTTATTCCACCCACAAACAGCGATTTATCCGCCCCATCGCGGGACGGCATTCGCATTGGTCGTGATCGTAAAAGCCTCCGTTTCGGAGGTTTTTTTTTGCCTGTAGCACACTGCAAAGAAAGGGACTCGCGTTATGGCCAATACGCTTTATCACAAACATATTATTTCCATTCCCGAGCTCAGCCGCGACGAGCTAGAGTTAATCGTTGCCACGGCGGGCGAACTTAAAGCCCGCCCGAACCCGACGCTGTTAAAAAATAAAGTGATTGCTAGCTGCTTTTTTGAAGCGTCAACCCGCACGCGGTTGTCCTTTGAAACCGCGATTCAGCGCCTTGGCGGCTCGGTAATTGGCTTTCCCGACGGCGGCAATACCTCGTCAGGCAAAAAAGGCGAAACCTTGGCTGATTCGGTCCGTGTGATTTCTTCTTACGTTGATGGCTTTGTCATGCGTCACCCAAAAGAAGGCGCTGCGCGATTAGCGTCGGAGTTTTCTGAAGGCGTGCCGGTGGTGAATGGTGGCGACGGCGCGAATCAGCACCCGACCCAAACCTTGCTCGATTTGTTCTCGATTTACGAAACCCAGGGCCGCTTGGATAACTTAAATATCGCCATGGTGGGAGATCTCAAATACGGCCGTACCGTGCATTCGCTGACCCAGGCGTTATCAAAGTTCGAGGGCAACCGCTTCTTTTACATCGCTCCTGATGCACTCGCCATGCCAGAGCACCTGCTTGATGAGCTTGCCGCGGGCGGCCACCCGTATAGCCTGCACAGTAGCATTAGCGATGTGGTGCCTGAGTTAGATGTACTTTACATGACACGGGTGCAAAAAGAGCGCTTTGATGAGTCAGAATACGCCCACATTAAATCAGCGTTTATTTTAAGTGCCGGCATGCTGCGTGATGCCAAGCCGAATATGAAGGTGATGCATCCGCTGCCACGCGTGGATGAAATTACCGTTGATGTCGATAAAACCCCGCACGCGTATTACTTTGAGCAAGCAGAAAATGGGGTGTATGCCCGAGAGGCTCTACTCGCGCTGGTGTTAAATGAACAGGTTGAAGGAGTTGCAAAATGAGCACGGATAATAAACTACAAGTCGAAGCGATCTGCCACGGCACTGTGATTGATCATATCCCCGCGCACATTGGCTTTAAGATCTTAAACCTGTTTCAAATGCATGGTAGCGATCAGCGGATCACCATTGGTTTGAATCTGCCTTCGTCGGCGCTCGGCAGTAAAGATTTGATCAAAATCGAGAACGTGGTAATCAGCGAAGATCAAGCCAGTCAGCTTGCCCTGTACGCGCCACAGGCAACGGTGAATCAAATTGAAGATTATCAAGTGGTCGCCAAGCTGCCGCTGACATTGCCTGAGGTGATTCAAGGGGTGTTTAGCTGCCCAAACTCTAACTGCATTACCCATGGCGAGCCGGCTGTCGATAGCTCATTCCGAGTGCTCACGGAGGCAGACGATGTGAAGCTCTGCTGCAAGTACTGTGAGAAGGTATTCTCACGCGAGATCATGACCGAGCGTCACTAGTCCTCGCTGTCTAGCCCTAGTGCGAGGGTGCTCGGTTGCGGGCGCGCTTGCACTGCGCCTGCCGCGCGCGTAACACATAAAAAAACCAGCATCGAGATGCTGGTTTTTTGTCATCGTTTTACCTGCCAAGTGGTTATTTCACCACGGTAAGCGTCGGCTTGCCTTTTTTACTCGGCGCCGCTGGCGCTTCTGGTTCGTCATCGGCCTGTGGCAGTGCGTCTGGATCGTCAACACTGTCAACAGAGACAAGCGATGGCTCGTCCTCTTCGGTCGGTGCCGGCTCGAACGTCTCGTCCTCGAACATCTCGTCATCAGCGTTGGCGTAGGCAGGCTCCATTTCAAACATGGTCCCGGCGCCATTTTCACGCGCATACAGTGCAAGCACGGCTGCCATTGGCACCATCACTTGCTGCGGTTTACCGCCAAAGCGCGCGTTAAAGCACACATGCTCGTTACTGAGTTCAAGATTACCGACTGCTCGAGGGGCGATGTTCAGTACAATTTGCCCGTCTTTGACGTAATCAAACGGTACTTGCGCCCCTGGTAAGGTCGCATCGACCACAATGTGTGGCGTGAGATCGTTGTCCAGTAACCAGTCGTAAAACGCCCGAACCAAATAAGGACGGCGCGGTGTCATGGCAAATTCAGATGTAGACATTATTGACCTGTTAGTCGCATTTCACGTTCAGCTTCTGTCAGTGAGGCGAGAAACGAATCACGCTCAAACAGACGCGTCATGTAGTCTTTGACTTGCTTTGAGCCCTGACCGGTCAGTTCGATACCCAGTGCAGGTAAACGCCATAAAAGTGGCGCTAAGTAGCAATCAACAAGGCTAAATTCTTCACTTAAGAAGTAAGGATCTTCGGCAAAGACAGGCGCCAGAGCCAGGAGCTCTTCACGTAATTGCTTACGGGCTTTATCCGCCTCATCCGCACTGCCCTGCATGATCTGATCCACCAAGGTATACCAGTTACGCTTAATGCGATACATCATCAAGCGGCTTTGTGCACGCGCGACAGGATAAACCGGCATCAATGGCGGGTGAGGGAAACGCTCATCCAAGTATTCCATGATGATGTCTGCGTTATACAGCGCTAACTCACGGTCAATCAAGGTTGGAACAGAGTTATAAGGATTTAAGTCAACCAGATCTTCTGGCAGATTATTCGGATCCACCAGCTCGATTTCTACACTGACACCTTTCTCTGCGAGGACGATGCGTACCTGATGACTATATAAATCAGATGCGTCAGAGAATAACGTCATCACCGAGCGTTTATTGGCAGCAACAGCCATCAACCCCTCCAGGATGTTCAATATCAATAGAAAGCAATGGGGACTCAAAGCCCCCATTGCGGATTAGCAACACACTAGATTAACCGATCAGTGCACATCGCGCCAATATTCTTTCTTGAGGAAGTAAGCCAAAATCAAGAATACCACGAAGAAACCGATCACCCACCAACCGAGTTGCTGGCGCTCAAGCTTCACCGGCTCACCGGAATACTCGAGGAAATTGACCAAGTCTCGGACGGCATTATCATACTCGCCCTCACTCAGCTCGCCATTGCCGTCAGACTGCAGGCCGACAAATTCCTCAACCGGCTCACCATCCACCATGCGTGTTTCGTACACTTTACGTGGGGTGCCTTGAAGCTCTTCAAGCACATGCGGCATGCCCACGTTAGGGAATACCGTATTGTTCACGCCAAACGGACGCGATGGGTCAACATAGAATGAACGCAGATAGGTATAGATCCAGTCAGTACCACGTACACGCGCGACCAGCGTCAAGTCAGGCGCTGGCGCACCGAAGTACTGTGCACCCGACTCTTGACTCATGGCGTTAGTCATTAACTCACCATAGTCCGCATTCTTGTCGACAATCAGGTGTTCTTCCATCAAGTCTTGTGGAATGTTCAGATCTTCTGCGACACGCTGATAGCGCTGATACTGCGTGGCATGACAGCCGAAGCAGTAGTTCATGAACATTTTTGCGCCACGTTGCAATGAGGCTTTGTCCGTTAAATCGTTGTTGGCGTCGTCCAAGTGAACGTTACCGCCCGCGGCCATTGCCAAAGAGGGCAACAGCGCGCACAAGATTACAATCCATTTTCTCATTTGAATGTCACCCTCTCTGGTAGCGGTTTTGTTGCCTCATTTTTGCTGTAGAAGAACAACAGCACAAAGAACATGAAGTAACAGAAGCTGAAGATCTGCGCCAGCAAGGTGTACGTTGGAGTCGCTGGCAACGCGCCCAGAATGCCGAGAGCTACAAACGCAATCACAAATTGCACAATGTTTGCCAAGTGCAGTTTGCTACGGTAGCGATACGAACGCACGCGACAACGATCTAACCATGGCAACAAGAACAGCACCACAATCGACGCACCCATGGCGATAACACCAATCAGCTTGTCAGGAATCGCACGCAAAATTGCATAGAAGGGCGTGAAGTACCAAACCGGAGCAATATGCTCAGGGGTCTTCAGCGGGTTCGCGGCCTCAAAGTTCGGTGGCTCAAGGAAGTAACCGCCCATCTCAGGGTTAAAGAAAATCACATACGCGAACAAGATACCAAACACACCCACGCCAATGAGATCTTTCACCGTGCCGTATGGATGGAAAGGAATCGAGTCGATGATCTTATATTTTTTGGTGTAATCAGGGTGGAACGTAAACTGTGACTGCTGGCCATCGTCATCCGCTTCGCCTTTAGGCAGTTTGGTGTCGATACCATCTGGGTTGTTAGAGCCCACTTCGTGCAACGCTAAGACGTGCAACGCGACTAACAGCAGCAACACAATCGGCAAGGCCACCACGTGAAGCGCAAAGAAGCGGTTCAAGGTTGCGCCTGATACCACGTAATCACCGCGGATCCAAAGCGTTAAGTCATCACCAATCACAGGAATCGCACCAAACAAGGAGATGATAACCTGTGCCCCCCAGTAAGACATCTGTCCCCATGGCAGCAGGTAGCCCATAAAGGCTTCTGCCATTAACACCAAGAAGATCAGCATCCCAAACAGCCACAGTAGCTCACGCGGCTTCTGGTACGAGCCATAAATGAGGCCGCGGAACATGTGCAGGTACACCACCACGAAGAACGCCGAGGCCCCAGTGGAGTGCATATATCGGAGCAGCCAACCGTACTCGACATCACGCATGATGTATTCAACAGAGGCAAACGCACCTTCCGCTGAAGGGTTGTAGTTCATGGTTAGCCAAATCCCGGTAACAATTTGGTTAACCAGAACAATCATCGCGAGCACACCAAACATATACCAGAAGTTAAAGTTCTTCGGCATTGGGTACTCGGTCATGTGCTTGCGATACGCATTCATCGCGGGAAGGCGTTTCTCAATCCAGTTAGCAAAACTTTCCATTACGCAGCCCCCTCATCTTGTCCCACCAGCACTCGCTTGTCGTCCAAGTACATATAAGGTGGAACGACCAGGTTAAGTGGTGCAGGTACGCCTTGAAAAACACGTCCAGCCATGTCAAATTTTGACCCATGACACGGACAAAAGAACCCGGCTTTCACTCCACTCACTTGCTCACTGAAGCTGTCTGGTAGATAGGTTGGTGAACAACCAAGATGGGTGCAGATACCAACCGCGACAAAAATTTCAGGTTTAATAGAGCGGAGCTGGTTGGTTGCATATTCCGGTTGTTGCGGCTGTGCTGATTGCGGATCGCGCAATTGGTCTTCAAAGCTTGAAAGCTCCTCAACCACGGCGTCGCTACGGCGCACAATCCACACAGGTTTTCCTCGCCACTCGACACGGATCATTTGTCCGTCTTGCAGCTTACTGATATCGACTTCGACCGGCGCGCCCGCCGCTTTGGCTTTCGCGCTTGGGTTCCATGACTTAATAAAAGGCACGGCAACTGCTACGGCCCCTAAACCGCCAACAACTGACGTCGTCGCAGTCAGGAAGCGGCGTCGGCCGGTATTCACTGGCGCATTGCTCATCCAACATTCTCCCATGTGCTCCCGCTTGGATTTTTATTTTGTCCTTTGCGTCCATGGAGCGTACGGCTTACTTAAAAACGAATATGTAATAACGGCTGACTGGGATCAGTTCGATTAAATCTTAGCTGCTATTACGTCGGCTAGATGATAGAGAAAACCCTACTTTTTGACAAGATAAAGCTACCTTTTTGTAACAAATGTGAGCGGTGTGCACAGAATTATGTAAAGGGTAATAAAAATGTTGGAAAGTGCGCGCTTATACACTGTTTTAAAAGGGAATAAAGAGGTAATGCCCTACCTTGTTACATCAGAAAAAATTGCATAAAAAAAGCCTGGCGTGAACACCAGGCTTTTTGTAGCAAATCTGACGATAACGTCGATTAACGCTTCGAGAACTGCGGGCTACGACGTGCTTTACGAAGACCCACTTTCTTACGCTCAACTTTACGCGCATCACGCGTCACAAAGCCAGCTGCACGTAGTGCAGGACGTAGTGACTCGTCATACTCCATCAAGGCACGAGTAATGCCGTGACGGATTGCGCCTGCTTGACCAGAGATACCACCACCAGAAACGGTGATGTACAGGTCAAGCTTCTCAGTCATTTCTACCAGCTCAAGTGGCTGACGAACAACCATGCGAGCGGTTTCACGACCGAAGTAAGTGTCGAGAGAACGCTTGTTGATCTCGATGTTGCCGCTACCCGGCTTGATGAAGACACGAGCTGCGGAGCTTTTGCGACGGCCGGTGCCGTAGTATTGTTCTGCCATTGCTTTATTCCTCTTAGATGTCTAGTACTTGCGGTTGTTGTGCCGCGTGCTTGTGCTCAGAACCTGCGTAAACTTTCAGTTTACGGTACATAGCACGACCTAGAGGACCGCGTGGCAACATACCTTTAACGGCTTTTTCAATCACCAGCTCAGGTTTTTGCGCGATCAGTTTTTCAAAGCTGATTGACTTGATGCCACCAATGTAGCCAGTGTGGCTGTAGTACATCTTGTCAGATTTTTTGCGGCCAGTTACAGCCACTTTTTCAGCGTTGATAACAACAATGTAGTCACCAGTGTCAACGTGAGGCGTGTACTCTGGCTTGTGCTTGCCACGCAGACGCGTTGCAATTTCAGTGGCCAGACGGCCTAGCGTTTTGCCTTCAGCGTCTACAACGAACCAGTCGCGTTTTACAGTTTCTGGTTTAGCAACGAAAGTTTTCATGCTAATAATTACCCGATTAATAAGTTTCACTTCAGGAGCCTAAGCTCCCACTGTTAAGCGTCCATACATCACCCCTTCGAGTGGTGGTACACCCGGCCAAAGCCTTTCAACAGTAACGGTGGGTCGCGAGATTATAGGGAAGAGTGGAGAAAAAATCACCTCCTTTTCGCAAAAAAATTCCGCCGTTTTTCTCAGTTGGTTATTGTTTGACTGTTCGCCAGCAGACAGCCTTAGGGCAAATGAGGCAATGCGAGATAGTCATGGCTTTGCATTTCAATCAAGCGTGACTGGCAACGCTTAAACTCAAACGCTAAACGGTCGCCATCATAGAGGCTATCGAGTGGCACCGCCGCTGAAATAATGAGTTTGACGCTACGCTCATAAAACTCGTCTACCAGCGCAATAAACCGACGCGCAGCATCGTCTTGTGTACTGTGTAATTGCGGCATGTCAGCGACTAATACCGTGTGATAAAGCCGCGCAATTTCCATGTAGTCGGTTTGACTGCGGGCGGACTGACACAGCTCAGCAAAACTAAAATGCGCTACGCCATCGCCATTTTCAATGGTCTGTAGCGGGCGGTTATTTACGTCTATCGCTTGGTCGCGCTGCCCCCCTTCCCCATTGAGTTTTTTGAAATACGCCTGCATCGTCTCGGTAGCGGTATCGCCAAGCGGGTGATAAAAAATAGCCGCTTGGGTCAGAGTACGCAGGCGATAATCAACGCCTGAGTCAACATTGACCACCTCACAGTGCTGATTGATTAAGTCAATGGCGGGCATAAAGCGTGCGCGCTGTAATCCGTTCCAATACAGTTCATCAGGCACGATATTTGAGGTCGCGACCAAGGTGATCCCGCGGGCAAATAGCGCTTCCATCAGGGTCCCTAAGATCATGGCATCGGTAATGTCCGAGACAAAGAATTCGTCAAAACACAGCACGCGGGTTTCTTGTGCAAACTTATCGGCGATTTGCGGCAATGGATCCGCTTCGCCATCCAGTATTCTTAGCTCTTGATGCACCCGATGCATAAAGCGATGAAAGTGCATGCGCATTTTGTTATCAAAAGGGAGTGCGTGAAAAAACGTATCCATTAAATAGGTTTTCCCGCGTCCCACACCGCCCCAAAAGTATAGGCCTTTTACTGGGGTTACAGAGGCCGGTTCGCGCTTTCGCCAAGGCAACCAGCTGCGCTTTTCCGGCGTAGTGGGGGTGATGGGATGAGCGAGTAAACGGTGGTAGAGCTCATCAAGTTTCTCGACCGCCATACGTTGCGCGGGGTCTTCGATATAATGGTGGTGGGTCAGATCGTTATTATAATGTTCTAAGGGCGTCATTCCTTGAAAGCCTCGTTGGTTATCGCCATCGTTTTCATAGTAACACGCGAGCGAGAAAGAGAAATACGCGCGTATAGGAGTACCACGTTCGCGATCTGGCATGTATAGTGAACACACGTTTCATCTTGCTAAGCCACCAGCAAATGTACGATATTATTATACGTAGGCAAGTGATTTCGCTTGCCCTGACTGACTCCCGGATACCCAGGGTGTTCAGTCAATGTGAGAGCACAAGGAGCAGTTATGGCCTGGATTAATAGCCTGATCTTTCTCGTCATCGGTATCGCGGTGGGCTTTTTTATTGCCCGTATGACCACGCGCGATCTCAAACAACAAAAAAATATGAAAAGGGAGCTAGAAAAGTCACGTTACGAGCTCGAGCAATACCGCCAAGAGTTGGTGGATCACTTTGCGCAAAGTGCTGAACTGCTTGATACCTTATCGAAAGACTACAATAAGCTCTATCAACATATGGCCAAGACATCGTCGGATCTGATGCCTGACTTGCCCGACCAAGACAACCCCTTTGCCAAGCGTCTAGGGAAAATCACCAACCTGGAAGTAGACACCGCCAGTCATCCACCTCGTGACTATTCTGGCAGCGCCTCGGGCTTGTTAAAAAGCGACGAAGGCTCGCGCGCCAGCTGATTGAGGATTGAACTTTTTCAGATTGCCCCCACTCTCAATTGGTACGTCGACAATTGGAGTTAACCCATGATGAAAAAGTCTTTACTCGCAATTAGCGTCGCCGCGCTGACTCTTGGCGCGGCCTTTTCTCCTCTACCGAGCTATGCCGCCTTGCCTCAAGCGGTTAGCGGTGAAGCCATGCCCAGTTTGGCGCCAATGTTGGAAAAAGTCTCACCAGCCGTGGTCAGTATTGCGGTGGAAGGCAACAAGGTGTCTAAGCAACGTATTCCTGATGCATTTCGGTTTTTCTTTGGTCCCAATGCCCCGTCTGAGCAAGTCCAAGAGCGCCCTTTTCGTGGTTTGGGATCGGGGGTGATTATTGATGCCGATAAAGGTTATATCGTGACCAACCATCATGTGATTGATGATGCGGATGAGATCCGTGTCCAACTCAAAGATGGCCGCGAATACGATGCGACCCTGATCGGCAGCGACGAAATGTCTGATATTGCCTTGTTGCAGCTCGATGAGAATGCGAAAGATCTGACGCAAATTCCACTCGCTGATTCGGATCGTTTACGTGTTGGTGACTTTGCCGTTGCGATTGGTAACCCATTCGGGCTCGGACAAACTGTCACCTCGGGGATCATCTCAGCACTGGGGCGCAGTGGTTTGAACTTAGAAAACTTCGAGAACTTTATTCAAACCGATGCGGCGATCAACAGTGGTAACTCCGGCGGTGCGCTGGTCAATCTCAATGGTGAACTGATGGGGATCAACACCGCGATTTTGGGCCCGAACGGCGGCAATGTCGGGATTGGCTTTGCGATACCGGTGAATATGGCGAAAAGCTTGGTCGACCAAATCATCGAATATGGCTCGGTACGACGCGGCATGCTTGGCGTGACCGGCCGTGAATTGACCGCCGAGTTAGCCGATGCCTTTGGGCTCGCCACCCAGCACGGCGCCTTTGTTAGTCAGGTAATGCCTGACTCTGCCGCTGACGATGCCGGGCTCAAAGCCGGTGACATTATTGTCTCTGTCAACGGTAAGAGTATTCGCAGCTTTAGTGAGTTACGCGCCAAAATTGCGACGTTAGGGGCAGGTAAAACCGTTGCGCTCGGCGTGATTCGTGACGGTGAAAGTCTCGAGATGGAAACAACCCTTAAAGAAGCGGCTCAAACGCAAACCAAAGCGGATAACCTGCACAAAGCTTTGGCTGGCGCAGAGTTGAAAAACCATGATGCGAAACCAGCAGGTGTCGAAGTTGCCACGATTGAAGAAGGCTCGCTTGCCGCTCGATATGGACTACGCGCGGGCGATGTCATTATTGGCGTCAATCGACACAAAGTAGAGAGCTTGGGCGATCTGCGCAAGCTGCTCGAGGATAAACCGGGTGTGCTCGCCCTTAATATTGTGCGTGATAACAGCTCGCTTTATCTCGTGATTCGATAAACCGGCGTCTATTCACACCTTAATATTGATGCCTGCCACGTCGGCAGGCATTTTTATTGGCTCATGGTTTTTTTATCCGCCCAGGACGGTGATGATTTCCACAACCCGACCTCACAATGCTATTCTCTAGCCTCGCTTTGTTTTGCTTGAGGATGGCATTGTTTATGCTGGCTTTACTTGTTCGTTCCGTGGTTATTGGCCTAGTCACGGCTGCCTTGCTATTAGTCGCGGTGCCTGATTTGCGCTCGGGCGTGTTATCCGAACTGTCTTTTATTGAAAGCGACGACCAAGACACGGCAGAACTGGTGTCATTTAGCTATGCGGTCAAGCGCGCCTCACCGGCGGTCGTCAATATCTACACCCGTAATTATACCGGTAACGATAAATTAGAGCTTAATACCCAAGGATTAGGCTCAGGGGTGCTCATGAGCGCTAAAGGCTATATCGTCACCAACTATCATGTTGTCGCCGAAGCCGACCAAGTGATCGTCGCCTTGCAAGATGGGCGCATTTTCACGGCACAAACAGTGGGTAAAGATGAGCGTACGGATTTAGCCGTGCTTAAAATTCAAGCAGACAATCTCCCCGTGATCCCGGTCAATCAAAACTATCAACCCACGGTGGGCGATACCGTACTCGCCATCGGCAATCCGTATAATTTAGGGCAAACCACCACCTATGGCATCATTTCCGCTACCGGCCGGACCGGGATGAGCTTTTATGGTCGCCAGGATTTTCTCCAAACCGACGCGGCCATTAACAGAGGAAACTCTGGCGGGGCACTGGTAAACAGTCGCGGTGAGCTCGTCGGCATCAATACCGCCTCTTTTCAACAAGCAACCGACCTTGAAACCTATGGCATTTCCTTTGCGATCCCTTACCGTTTAACCGCAAAAATCATGAATAAACTGATTGCCGATGGCCGAGTGATCCGCGGCTATATTGGTATTGATGGCCGTGATGTAAACCCGGTGATGGCCCGATTATTAGATGCCGAGCAGCAACGTGGGGTCATGGTCGCTGGGCTTGATAAAGACGGACCTGCAGAAAAAGCGGGGATTCAGCCTCAAGATTTGATTATTCAAATTAACGACAAGCCCGTGCGCGGTGCACGCGGTGCGATGGATATGGTGACCGATACACGTCCTGGCTCAACGCTTAACATTACGCTGATCAGAGACGGTGAAACCCTGACCTTGCCGGTCAAAGTGGGCGATGAACGCCAGCAGCGTTAATCAACGCATAGCGAAAATAGGCGCCCATAAAAAAACGCCAGCCTGTGAGGGCTGGCGTTTTTTGTGTTAAGGCATGAAGGCCAATTAGCCTGCGATATCACTGGACTCGTTCGCTTCATCGGCGTCAATGCGCTCTATTTTAGCTCCTAAAGCCTGCAGTTTATCTTCGATACGCTCATAGCCTCTATCGATATGATAAATACGATCCACCAAGGTTTCGCCCTTTGCAATACAGCCGGCAATTACCAAGCTGGCAGAGGCGCGCAGATCCGTCGCCATCACTTGTGCCCCGCTTAGGCTATCGGTGTCACCACAGATCACGGTATTGCCTTCAATCTCTGCATGAGCGCCCATACGTTGTAATTCCGGCACATGCATAAAGCGGTTTTCAAAGATGGTTTCGGTGATTATTCCAGTGCCTTTGGCCACCAAGTTCAGCAAGCTAAACTGAGCTTGCATATCGGTTGGAAAGCCCGGATGTGGCGCGGTACGCACGTTCACGGCTTTGAGCTCGCGGTCTGTCATATCTAATTCGATAAAGTCATCACCCGTCACCACCTTGGCACCGGCTTCTTCCAATTTATGAAGGACCGCTTCGAGTAACTCTGGCGAAGTATGGCGACACACAATATGCCCACCAGACACCGCGGCCGCGACCAAGAAGGTGCCGGTTTCAATGCGATCTGCCACCACGGTGTGCTTACCGCCGCCAAGACGCTCTACGCCTTCAATCTCAATGCGATCGGTGCCTGCTCCCGTGACGTTTGCCCCCAACATGTTGAGGAACTTGGCCGTATCGACAATTTCTGGCTCACGCGCCGCGTTTTCAATCACCGTAGTGCCTTGTGCTAACGTCGCCGCACTCATGATGGTGACTGTCGCGCCGACGCTGACTTTGTCCATCACGATATGCGCGCCTTGCAAGCGACCATCGACGGTTGCACGCACATAGCCCTCATCCAACGTGATGGTGGCACCGAGCTGTTCAAGGCCGTTAATGTGCAAATCCACGGGCCGCGCGCCAATCGCACAACCGCCAGGCAAAGACACTTCGCCTTTACCGAAGCGAGCGACTAACGGCCCAAGTGCCCAAATAGACGCACGCATGGTTTTCACGAGATCATAAGGCGCACAGAGCTCAGTAATCTCACTGGCATCAACATGCACTGACCCGTTGCGACTCACCTTGGCCCCTAAGCGTGATAACAGGGCCATCGTTGTGTCAATATCGCGTAACTTAGGGACATTCGCGACTTCGACTGGCTCTTCAGCCAGTAATGAAGCAAATAAAATCGGGAGGGCGGCATTTTTTGCGCCAGAAATGGCCACATCACCTTTAAGCGGGCCATTGCCCGTCACTCGAAACTTTTGCATCATATCCTCTTACAACTGCATCAGCTTTTTATCGCGTGCCCACTCAGCCGGTGTCATCGCTTTAATGCTGACCGCATGAATATCATTACGCGCAATATGATCCGTTAGCGGACCATAGATCGTTTGTTGCTTTTTTACGCGTGACATACCGTCAAACATCTCTGCAACAGCGATGACCTCAAAGTGGCTGCCATCACCTTTCACATGCAGCTCGTCCACTGACTGAGCCTGTTCTGAAAAAGCGGCCTCTAAAATGGCTTTAACGTCGCTTGCTTCCACGTTTAAACTCCTTGTTGATGCTCCGCATCGTCAAAAAATGTGTCTAAATTACTCAGCGTTAACAATAGTTTTAGCTGTTCAGGCATCCCTTGATACCGTACCTGCTGTCCTTGATGACGCAGCGTACGATCAAGGTGGAGCAACATCGCCATTCCTGCTGAATCCACACGTGATAACGCACTTAAGTCTAACGTTAAGGCGTTATCGGTTGGGATCCATTGGTGACGCTGACGCCAAAAGGCAGGCACTGTGTCACGATCAAGCCGTCCTGACAAGTGATAGTGCTGCTCGCTGCCAGCCGTCAAGTTGACGCTCATGATGCATCCTGTTTTTGTTTATCTTCACGACGGATGGGCCGCTTGGCGATCTCTTTTAATTGTTCGACCACGGCATCAATACCATCACGACGCAGTGGTGTCTTCCACTCAGACTGCTTCGATTGGATCATACTGACCCCTTCAGCCGTCACGTCATACGCTTGCCAATTTCCTGTCCGCGTATTTTTACGTAAGCTAAAATCCAGACGAATAGGCGGACGTGATGCGTCAGTCATATCGACGCGAACTTTGACAATTTTATCATTCGGATCAATCGGTTTATCCTTTTGAACCTCAATGGTTTGGTCGTCATATTCGAGTAAAATCTGTGCATAGGAGGCAATCATGTACTCGGTGAAGGCCTCGGTAAATGCATCGCGCTGTTCAGGCGTTGCCTTGCGATAATACTGGGCGCCTAATATCAGCGACGCCGCATAGCGCGTATGGATATAAGGTAGGAGTTCGTCTTTGACGACATCACGTAATAAATCGGGATCAGCACGGAGCAGGGTGCGATCTTTGCGTATGCGCGAAAACGTATTCTCTGCGACTTGTTCGATCAGCTGATATGGGTTGGATTGGTCGACCGGCTCACTGGCCTGTACCGTCTGTCCAAGGCTGACTAACATTAAGCTCAGCGCCGAGCCAAATGCGATAAGTGTCTTTCTCATGCCATTTACTCCTTGTCACCCATGCTGTAGAGGAACTGACCAATCAAATCTTCTAAGACAAGGGCCGACTTGGTGTCTTGGATTTTTTCTCCCGCCTCTAAATAGCCAATGCCGAGCGCTTCATCGACAAACCCTGGGGTAATACCGATATATTGCTCGCCCAGCAGCCCTGCAGTGTAGATCGACGCCGAGCTCGATTCCGGGAAACGTCCCGCTTCTTCACTGATTTGCAGTGTCACTTGTGGGACATAGGTGTCTGGATTGAGCGAAATATCCGTTACCTGGCCAACAGTAACGCCCCCCACTTTGACAGGGGAGCGCACTTTTAACCCACCAATATTGTCAAACTCAGCGGTGAGGGTGTAGGTGTCTGCCCGCCCCCAACGCTGAACATCGGCGACTTGAAACGCAAGGGCTAATAGCGCTGCAATCCCTGCGATCACAAAGCAGCCTACCCAAAATTCTGTTTTACGACTCTGTTGCATGATTAATTCCCAAACATGAGTGCAGTAAGGACAAAGTCTAAGCCGAGTACGGCCAGCGATGAATGTACCACAGTACGTGTGGTCGCGCGGCTGATCCCTTCCGAGGTTGGCGTGGCATCATAACCGTTAAAAAGTGCAATCCAGGTCACGGCGATAGCAAAAACGAGGCTTTTGATCAGCGCGTTACCCACATCGTAGCCAAGGTCGACCGATGCCTGCATCACCGACCAAAAGCTGCCATGATCAATGCCTTTCCAGTCTACCCCGACCAGCTCGCCGCCCCAAATCCCGACCAGCATAAAGATCACCGCCAGTAAGGGCATGGCGATGACGCCGGCCCAAAACCGGGGCGCAATAACACGACGCAGCGGATCAACCGCCATCATTTCTAAACTCGATAGCTGCTCGGTGGCTTTCATCAAGCCAATTTCAGCGGTCAGCGCGGATCCCGCCCGCCCAGCAAATAGCAGTGCTGTGACCACAGGGCCAAGCTCGCGCAGTAGCGATAAAGCAACCATTTGCCCAAGGCTGGTCTCGGCACCAAAGTCCGACAAGACTAAATACCCTTGCAGGCTTAATACCATGCCGATAAATAACCCGGAGACAATAATGATCGCGAGTGAGCGTACTCCGACAGAATAGAGTTGTTGAATAAGCAGTGGGAAAGTTTTACTCGGTTGAGGACGCCCCACCAGCGCACCGGTCATCACAAAGGTGGCGCGGCCCATTGACTCGGCCACACGCATGGTTCGACGACCCATGTCCGCGATTTGTGTTTTAACCACCGAAAATCTCCTGCTTTAACTCACCCGCGGGATAACGAAATGGCACGGGCCCATCGGCATGCCCTTCTAAAAACTGCTGCACCCAAGGGTCTGGATTATCTCGCAACGATTGCGGCGATCCACTGGCGATAATACGGCTATCGGCCAAAAGATACACTTTATCGGCAATGCTCATCACTTCAGGCACGTCATGTGAAACGACCACACACGTTAGTCCTAGTGCTTGGTTGAGTTGACGAATCAAGGTCACCAGCACGCCCATGGTAATGGGATCTTGTCCTACAAAGGGTTCATCAAACAAAATGAGCTCAGGATCAAGGGCAATTGAACGGGCCAGAGCCGCTCGACGGGCCATGCCGCCTGAGAGATCGCTGGGCATTAATGCGGCAGCCCCTCTTAATCCCACCGCCTCAAGCTTTAGCATTACAATGGTATGAATCATGGATTCATCCAAGTCTGTGTGTTCGCGCAGCGGGAAGGCAACATTATCGAATACCGACATATCGGTAAACAGGGCGCCTGATTGGAAGAGCATACTCATGCGCTGGCGGACATCGAATAATTGGCGACGCCCTAGCGAGGGAATGGAGTGGCCATCAAAAATAATATCACCGGCGTCTGGCTTTAGCTGGCCGGCGATCAAGCGTAGTAACGTGGTTTTACCGATACCTGAGGGCCCCATAATGGCGGTGATTTGCCCACGTGGTACCTGCAAGTCGACATGATCAAAAATGCATCGGTCACCCCGTGAGAATGTCATCCCATTGATATCTATCAGGCTCTTTGCTGCCATGGCCGCATCTCATGGTTGGAAAGGAACAAAATGAAGTGGCTGATAATAAGGTGTCACCCCGCCTAACACAAGCCAGCCTGCGTATCGGGCCAAGCAGGACGTGACCCACCCCTGATAATAGCAGCCAAGAAACGGTTTATATGTCAAGACGAGGTCAATGTGCGCCCCTTGCCCTGTGACGCGCCTTAGCCGCGATATAAGCCTTGGCGACGATACCAGCCTTAGCTGCAATACAAACCTTAACCGTGGCGCAATCGTTAATCGCGAGCAGGCGGCCGTTTATCGGTGGCCGTTCCACGGCGGCAACATCAAGATGATCCTGTCACAGCAACCCGCTTCATGGTGAACCATCTTTATCGTATCCGTAAGTCAGTGGGTGGAAAATGCCGGAATTGATAACTCACATGGGGGCTTTTTGCTTCACATTTCCCCCTTTAACCGTCAGAATTGCCCCTCATTTGAACCAAATTCACAACGCAAAGGATAAGTGTCATGGTTATAGCGGTTGCCATACTCATTGTTGGACTCATCGTGCTGGTATGGAGTGCCGATCGACTGGTCTTTGGCGCGGCTGCAATCGCGAAAAACTACGGCGTTTCGCCTTTAATCATCGGCATGACGATTCTCGCCATGGGATCGTCGGCACCGGAAATGATGGTATCTGCCAACGCAGCCCTCGCCGATAAAACCGATACCGCAGTGGGGAACGTTTTAGGCTCAAATATCGCCAACATAGCGCTTATTATTGGTTTTACCGCGCTGATCAAGCCGCTGTCGATTGGGTCGACCATTATTCGCCGTGAACTGCCACTGATGCTTGGGGTCACCGTCCTCGCGGGGGCCTTGCTTTGGAATAATCATCTAGGGTTTTTCGAAGGGGTGGGACTGATCACACTGTTTGTGATCTTTATTTTAATGATGATTAAAATTGGTAAAGATTCAGGTGATTCCGACCCAATATTGGCCGATCAGCAGTCTGACATTCCTAATGATGTTAGCAACCTGAAAGCGGCGATATGGATTATTATCGGCTTGCCTTTACTGTTGCTGTCATCGGATCAAGTGGTCGACTCCGCGGTTACCATCGCTCAGTATTTTGGCATGAGTGATCTGGTGATTGGCTTGACCATTATCGCCATTGGCACCAGCCTTCCTGAGCTTGCCGCTTCGATTGCCGGCGTCATGAAGGGTGAAGATGATTTGGCGGTGGGTAATATCATCGGCTCGAATGTGTTTAATATTCTCGCGGTCATGGCCATTCCTGGGTTACTCAACCCCTCAGCGATCAGCGAATATGCCATGAGTCGTGATTATTATATTATGCTGGTGCTGTCTATTATGTTGCTGGTGTTTGCGTTGGGCAAATCACGCAGTATTAATCGCATCGAAGGCGCCGTTTTCTTACTTTGTTATATCGGTTACCAAAGTTACCTATTTATTAACGCTGCCGCCTAAACGGACACAGTACAATGAGTGAATACAGTTTTGACTTTCGCCGCGCCGGGCTGGATGTCCTTAACATTGAGCAAGACGCGATTGCACAATTAAAAGCCGCCATTGATGATCGTTTTGAGGCGGCTTGCCAGCTGATGCTAAACGCCACCGGCAAAGTGGTGGTGATGGGAATGGGTAAGTCAGGCCATATTGGCAAAAAAATTGCCGCCACCCTCGCCAGCACTGGAACGCCTGCGTTTTTTGTCCATCCTGGCGAAGCAAGCCATGGTGATTTAGGTATGATCAACCAAGGCGATGTGGTGCTCGCGATCTCTAATTCCGGCGAGGCCGGTGAGATATTAACCTTGCTACCCGTGATTAAACGCTTGGGCATTCCGTTGGTCTGTATGACGGGCAATGCGCAATCTAGCATGGGGCAGTTAGCAAAAGTGAATCTCAACATTCATGTCCCGCAAGAAGCCTGCCCACTGGCATTAGCTCCTACCTCGAGCACCACTGCCACCTTAGTAATGGGCGATGCCCTTGCCATGGCCTTGATGCAAGCAAGGGGCTTTACCGCGAATGACTTTGCGCTTTCGCACCCGGGCGGTGCATTAGGACGCAAGCTGTTACTGCGCATTAGTGATTTGATGCATCAAGGCGCGCGTTTACCCGTGGTGCCCGAAACAGCCACCGTGCGCGATGCTTTATTAGAAGTGTCTGAAAAGGGCTTGGGAATGACCGCTATTGTCGATGCTGGACAACAGCTGACCGGCATTTTTACCGATGGTGACTTACGCCGCTTGTTAGATATGCGGATTGATTTGCATACCACCACCATTGGCTCGGTGATGTCAAAAGGCCCGGTGACGATTGAGCCGGAGTTGCTCGCGGCAGAAGGACTTAAACTCATGGAAGAGCGAAAAATTAACGGGCTGTTGGTTGCCAAAGACGGCCAGCTGCTTGGCGCCCTTAACATGCATGACCTTTTAAAAGCCGGAGTGATCTAATGGCCTCTACCGTAATTGAAACGCTGTACGGCCCTATCGCCGCCGATGTATTCCAGCGTGCCGCTGCCATTCAATTACTCATCTGTGATATTGATGGGGTTTTTTCTGATGGTCGCGTCTATATGGGCAATCAAGGCGAAGAGCTCAAAGCATTCCATACCCGCGACGGCTACGGCATAAAATCATTGATGAACGCCGGGATTGAAGTTGCTGTCATTACAGGCCGCCAATCTCAGATCGTTGAGAACCGAATGCGCGCACTGGGTGTCAAACATGTGTATCAAGGCCAAAGCGACAAGTTAGCCGCGTACCAAGATTTGTGTTCGCACTGTGATGTACTTCCCGCACACACAGCTTATATTGGTGACGATTTGATTGACTGGCCAGTGATGGAAAAAGTGGGGCTGTCTTGTTGCGTCGCAGATGGCCACCCACTGCTAAAATCGCGTGCTGATCATGTCACCCACATTGGTGGTGGGTTTGGCGCGGTGAGAGAGGTCTGTGATTTGCTGCTAGAAGCCCGTGGCGAGCTCGATCAACACAAAGGTTTGAGTGTATGACTCGGCGGCTAGGCCTGCTTCTGCTGATCGTGCTTTGTGCACTCAGCGGCTATTACCTATTGGCCCAGCACCGTTGGCAAAAGGTACAACAGGTCACCCCTGATGCAGAAAAGCCTTTGTTTACCGGCGAAGACATTGAAACGGTGCAGTATACTGCCGACGGTGTGCGTAGTTATACCGTTGAAGCCAAGCATCTTGAGCACTACGCCAAAATCGATGAGACCCATTTTAATGAGCCTGTACTTTGGACCTACCAAGACGGCCAAGATGAAGAGTGGCGTGTGAGCGCAAACTACGCCGTTTTATCGGACGAGCACCTGCTCACTATGACGGGCAATGTCCGTATTTTTAATTTACTGCCGAATGCACAAATTGATTCGGTAACCACCGACTCTGTGACCTTAAACCTCACAACACGAGATTTTTGGTCCGATAGTCCTACCACCATCACGGGCACCCGTTTTCAAACCACAGGAAAACGCGTGAAGGGCAACTTCGGTAGCCACCAGATGGAATTGTTAGACGATGTTAAAGGCCGATATGAAACGACCCCTCGTTAAAGCACTAGCAGGTGCGATGTTGCTATTTTCGCACTACTCACTAGCGCTGAGTAGCGACACCGAGCAACCTATTCACATTCAATCTGAAAGTCAGCATTTGGACATGGCCACCAGTACGGTGACCTTCACACAAGATGTCGTGCTCACCCAAGGCAGCATTAAAATCTTGGCCGATAAACTGATCGTTATCCGCCCGGAGGGGAAAGATGGCAGTGAAACCATCGAAGCCTATGGTAAACCGGCAACCTTTGAGCAAACCATGGATGACGGCAAACAGATTCATGGCGAAGCGAACAAACTGCGTTATGAAGTCGGTAATGAATATCTCAAAATGTCGACCAATGCGATGCTCGAGCAAAGTGGCAACCAGGTAGAGGGCAATGTGATCACCTACGAAATCGACAAACAACAATTGGTTGCCGAGAGTGATAGCAACAAACGGGTCACCACGATTTTACAGCCGACAAGTAAAAAAAATTCATCCAATAACGATTCATCTGAGTCAGACGCGGAATAAGAGGCCACATGGCAACACTGACAGCGGCCAACTTGGCAAAAAGTTATAAAGGGCGAAAGGTCGTCGCCGATGTAAGCTTGGAAGTGAAATCCGGTGAAATCGTCGGTCTGCTTGGCCCGAATGGTGCGGGAAAAACCACCTCATTTTATATGATTGTGGGCTTAGTGGCCCGTGATGAGGGGGCGATTTATATCGATGATAAAGACATCAGCATTCAACCCATGCACAATCGCTCTCGCTTGGGGATCGGTTACTTACCGCAAGAAGCGTCGATATTTCGTAAACTCAGCGTCTACGATAATCTCATGGCGGTGCTACAAACGCGTAAATCCTTGACTAAAGAAGAACGTCAGGACAAAGCCGAAGACTTGTTGGACGAGTTTAATATCCAACATATTCGTGACAGCTTAGGCATGGCGCTTTCTGGGGGCGAACGCCGACGGGTTGAAATTGCGCGCGCCCTCGCCGCGAACCCTAAATTTATTTTGCTTGATGAGCCCTTCGCTGGGGTTGATCCGATTTCGGTTATCGATATAAAAAAAATCATTGAACACTTACGTGACCGTGGTCTCGGTGTGCTCATCACTGATCACAATGTACGCGAGACGCTCAGTGTCTGTGAGCACGCTTACATTGTCAGCCAAGGTCACTTGATTGCACACGGCACGCCTGATGAGGTGCTCAATGATGATCACGTTAAACGGGTTTACTTGGGCGATCAGTTCAAATTGTAGGATCGGCTCACGCTAAAAAATGCCAATCAAGGCTATAGTTAAATAAAGCGCTTGCTCTGTCGACCAGAGCAAGCGTTTTTAACCTCTTTGGTCGTTGAAAAAGGAAAGGTGTAAAGCCTCTATGAAACCCACGCTTCAGCTTAAGCTTGGACAACAACTCGCAATGACACCACAACTGCAACAGGCGATTCGTCTGTTGCAGCTGTCGACGTTGGATTTGCAACAAGAGATCCAAGAAGCGTTGGAATCCAACCCTCTATTGGAACATGACGAAGGCCAAGAGCAAGACACGGATCAAAGTGATAGTCAGCACGATCAGCATGCGGCCTCACAAGAAACGGCAACCGCCAGTGCCGATACCATGGAAACATCCGATGCGTTCGAAAAAAACGAAATGCCGGATGATCTCCCAGTTGATACGACATGGGACCACTTATACTCTGCTGGCACCGGCAATACCGGTGTGGGTGGATATGATGATCAGCCCGTTTATCAAGGGGAAACCACGCAGACGCTATATGACTATTTAAAATGGCAGCTTGAGCTCACGCCATTTTCCGAAAACGATCACGTGATTGCCATGGCTATCATTGATGCGGTGGATGACCAAGGCTATCTCTCAGTCAGTACCGAGGATATTTTAGATAGCCTCGGCAGTGATGATATTGAACTGGATGAAGTTGAAGCGGTGCTTAAACGTGTCCAGCACTTTGATCCTCTGGGGATTGCGGCGCGTTCACTGCAAGAATGTTTAATGCTGCAACTGGCCACCTATGATGACAATACGCCCTGGCTGGCAGACGCGCGCAAGGTCTTGACCGAGCATATGGACTTACTTGCCAATCGCGATTATCGCCAACTCATGCGAGAAACCCGTCTAAAAGAGCCGGAGCTTAAAGCGGTGATGCAGCTCATCCACAGTTTAGAGCCTCGCCCGGGTAACTTAATTGTCACCAACGAAGCTGAGTACGTGGTCCCTGATGTATCCGTGTTTAAACACCAAGGCCAATGGGTGGTACAAATTAACCCAGATAGTGTGCCTAAACTGAAAGTGAACGAGCAATATGCCGCTTACGGACGCAATGGCTGCAGTGCATCTGATGGCCAATTTATTCGTTCACACTTACAAGAAGCAAAATGGCTGATTAAGAGCTTGGAAAGCCGCAATGACACCTTACTTAAGGTGACGCGCTGTATCGTTGAGCACCAACATGACTTTTTTGAATACGGCGAGGAGGCCATGAAGCCCATGGTCTTGAATGATATTGCCCTTGATGTGGATATGCATGAGTCGACCATTTCCCGTGTCACCACACAAAAGTATATGCATACGCCTCGCGGTATTTTCGAGCTGAAATACTTTTTCTCCAGCCATGTGAGCACCGACAATGGCGGTGAATGCTCATCGACGGCGATTCGCGCCTTCATAAAAAAATTGGTCGCTGACGAGCCGGCAAACAAGCCACTCAGTGATAGCAAGATTGCCGCATTGCTGGCCGAGCAAGGTATTAAAGTTGCAAGACGGACCATTGCCAAGTACCGAGAGTCACTTGGCATTGCGCCGTCAAACCAGCGCAAGCGTCTATTGTAGGCGCCTCAACAGAAGGAAAATGTGTATGCAAATCAACCTGACTGGACAGTCTGTCGACATCACGCCACCATTGCGCGAGTATGTGGAAACCAAATTTGCTAAACTCGAGCGCTTTTTCGAGCACATTAACAATGTCCATGTTGTACTGAATGTTCAAAAGCTTGACCAAATCGCAGAGGCAACGCTCCATGTAAATAACGGCGAGCTCCATGCGAAAGCACAGTCGCAAGACATGTATGCGGCCATTGACGGGTTGACCGATAAACTGGTTAAACAACTGAGTAAACACAAAGAAAAGCTCAAACAGCATTAGGCTATGGAACTTAAAGATGTACTTTCAGTGGACTGCACGCGTAGTGCTGTCCACTGCTCCAGCAAAAAACGCGCCCTGGAAATTATTAGTCAGGTTGCTGCGGATAAACTGGGCACTAACGCGCAAAAATTGTTTGAATGCATGCTAAGCCGTGAAAAACTCGGCACCACAGGCATTGGCGCGGGGATTGCTATCCCACATGGGCGAACACTTGAGAGCCAACAGGCTATCGGGGTGTTGTTGCAATGTGCGGAACCTATCGAGTTTGATGCAGTCGATAAACGTCCGGTGGATTTGCTATTCGCGTTACTGGTACCCGATGAGCAATGTAAGGTGCACTTACAAACCCTTTCGAGCATTGCGGAGAAGCTGAACGATAAACAGCTATGTCGTCAACTTCGCAGTGCTGACTCAGACCAAGAGCTCTACAACATTATTACGCAATAAGCCATCAGGCTAACGGGGAACATTATGATGCTAAAAATTGTCAGTGGCCGCTCTGGCTCAGGCAAGTCAGTGGCGCTAAGGGTACTCGAGGATCTTGGCTACTATTGCGTCGACAATTTACCCGTTAACTTACTGCGTGACTTTGTCGTGTCACAAGATGACGCCGACGCCAAAATCGCGGTGAGTTTAGATATCCGTAACCTTCCGAATGCGAAAGAGCCGATCGCGGATACCTTAGAGGCATTACGACAAGTCTGCGATGTGACACTTTATTATTTGGATGCGGATGACAAGGATCTGATCAAACGATTCAGTGAAACACGGCGTTTGCATCCGTTATCGCGACATAATTTGTCACTTGAGCAAGCGATCCAAGCCGAAAAGCAACAGATGGCACCGATAAAAGCTCATGCCGATCGCGTTATCAACACATCCGGGCTCTCTATCCACGATTTGAGTGAATCTGTGCGTGCCTTGGTGCTTGGCCGCACCAGCAGCGATCTTGTCATGGTATTTGAATCGTTCGGCTTCAAGCATGGCTTGCCCGCCGATGCCGATTATGTGTTTGATGTTCGCTTTTTACCCAACCCGCATTGGGAGCCCACGTTACGACCCCATACTGGCTTAGAAAAACCCGTCCGCATGTTTCTTGCCGCTCAGCCAGATGTCGCAATGGTGATCGCGCAAATTAAGGGCTTTTTAGAGTCTTGGCTCCCGGCGCTTAAAAATAACAACCGCAGTTATGTGACCGTAGCAATCGGCTGTACCGGTGGTAAACATCGCTCTGTCTATGTTGCCCAGTATTTATCTGATTATTTTCATGAGTTAGGCGAACAGGTGCAAATCCGTCATCGCACGTTGGAGCAACAAGGATGACCGCCTTGTCAGCACAGGTCTGTGTCCGTAATCGCCTTGGCCTCCATGCCCGCGCCGCGATAAAGCTGGTTGAGTTAGTGCAAGACTATGATGCGCAAGTCACCCTACAAACCGACACTAAGTCCGCTAATGCAGACAGTGTGATGGCGATGCTGATGCTCGAATCAGCACAAGGCGAAACGATCACAGTGTCGGCCGATGGCCCTCAGTCAGCGTTAGCCCTAGATGCAGTCAAAGCGTTATTTGATGCGGGATTTGACGAAGACACGGTCACCTCTCACGCCACGACGTAAGCCTGTGCGTTCATTGCCCACAATTCCCGCCTTCAACCGATTTGTCATGAGACAGACACCCCTGATTGGGTTAGAATTTTAGTCATTGCATTTGGGGGAGTGACCGATGGCAGAGTCAACAGAACAAGAACAAAGTAACCAAACCCACCAACGTCTCCAAGAAGTCACTCAACTCCTTGAGCAAGGGATGTTCGTACGCGTACGTCGCATGCTTGAGGACATGGAGCCGGAAGATACCGCCCACCTGCTAGAAGCATCGCCGCCAAAAGGGCGTCTTGTTCTGTGGCAATTAACCGATCCAGAGGATCAGGGGGAAATCCTTGATGAGCTCTCGGAGGACGTTAAAGACGGCATCATGGTGCGGATGGCGCCCGATCAGCTTGCGGCAGCCACCGAGGGCATGGAGACCGATGATGTCGCCTACTTGCTGCGTAGCTTGCCTCAGGACGTTTCTCAAGATGTGCTAGCGCAAATGGATGCCCAAGATAGGACGCGGGTGCAACAAGCCCTTTCCTATCCTGAGGAGTCTGCAGGCGGGATCATGAACACCGACGTCGTCACTATTCGTGATGATGTCACCGTGGACGTGGTCTTACGCTATTTGCGCATGCGCGGTGAGTTACCCGATACCACCGATACCTTGTACGTAATTGATCCCAATGGCCGATTAATCGGTAATTTGCCTATCAGTGCCCTCTTGGTGAATCAGCCGGATGTCGCCATTGCTGACATCATGGAGGATCCTGATGAAGCGATCAGCGTCACCATGGATGATGGCGATGTCGCCCATTTGTTTGAGCGTCGTAACTGGGTTTCCGCCCCTGTTGTCGACGAGCGTAATCACCTCGTCGGTCGGATTACCATTGATGATGTCGTCGATATTATTCGTGAAGATGCCGAGCATTCGATGATGAGTATGGCAGGCTTGGATGACGAGGAAGACACCTTTGCACCGGCTTTTAAAAGTGCACGTCGTCGTAGCATTTGGCTTGGGATCAATGTGCTCGCCGCCCTAACCGCGGCGTCCGTCTCTAATATGTTTGAAGGCACCCTGGATAAAATGGCGGCAATCGCCGTTTTAATGACCATCGTCCCTTCTATGGGTGGTGTAGCGGGTAACCAAACGGTCGCACTGGTGATCCGAGGGCTTGCCGTCGGCCATATCGGTGATTCCAACACCCGCTGGTTACTGGCCAAAGAAGCCACCGTGGGGTTGATGAACGGGCTGATTTGGTCCGCTATTATTGGTGGCATTGTGGTGGTTTGGAAAGGCAGTATTGAGTTAGGGTTAATTATTTCCGGTGCAATGCTGGTCAACCTATTTATCGCGGGCATTGCTGGGGTCGCAATACCGACATTGCTGAAAAAATACAATATCGATCCGGCGTTAGCGGGCGGCATGGCGCTCACCACCATCACCGATGTGGTCGGCTTGCTTGCCTTTTTAGGCTTGGCGACGTTGTTTATTACTTAACGCAGATAAGGTTAATCGGCCACGATGTGTGGGGTTGGTCCACGAGAAAAATCACGACAATAAACCCAAAAAAAGGCGAGCCACTGGCTCGCCTTTTTGTTATTACACTAAACCGCTGCTGTGCTAAACAGCTGTTACGCTTAACCGCTGTCCGCTAAACAGGTATCACTTTATTCGTCCAAGAAGCTGCGCAGTGTTTCTGAGCGGCTTGGATGACGAAGTTTACGTAGCGCTTTCGCCTCAATCTGACGAATACGCTCACGAGTCACATCAAACTGTTTACCCACTTCTTCCAGCGTATGGTCAGTATTCATTTCAATACCAAAGCGCATACGCAGTACTTTCGCTTCGCGTGGCGTAAGACCGGCTAAGACATCATTGGTTGCCATCTTAAGGTTGTTCGACGTCGCCGAATCCATAGGCAGTTCCAACGTGGTGTCTTCGATAAAATCACCTAAGTGTGAATCTTCATCATCACCAATCGGTGTTTCCATCGAGATCGGCTCTTTGGCAATTTTCAGCACTTTGCGGATTTTATCTTCTGGCATCAGCATCCGCTCTGCCAATTCTTCCGGTAACGGCTCGCGGCCCATTTCCTGCAGCATTTGGCGCGAAATACGGTTGAGCTTGTTGATGGTCTCAATCATATGCACCGGAATACGAATGGTCCGTGCTTGGTCTGCAATCGAGCGTGTGATCGCCTGACGAATCCACCAAGTAGCATAGGTTGAGAATTTATAACCACGGCGGTATTCGAACTTATCCACCGCTTTCATCAAGCCAATGTTACCTTCTTGAATCAGATCCAAGAATTGTAAGCCACGGTTGGTGTATTTTTTCGCAATCGAAATCACCAAACGCAAGTTCGCCTCAACCATTTCTTTCTTGGCACGGCGTGCTTTCGCTTCACCAATGGACATGCGACGGCTAATATCTTTGATACGCTCGACCGACAGGCCAGTTTCGTCTTCGATAATTTTTAGCTTCTGCACACAACGGCGTAGATCTTCTTCGTAACGTGCGACACGCTCTGCGTAAGGCTTGCCTGAATTAAGTGCTTGGTCAATCCATGCATCTGACGACTCGTTACCGCCAAACAGTTGCACAAAGGTTTTCTTCGGCATTTTCGCCTGATCGACACAAAGACGCATCACCAAACGCTCTTGGGTGCGAACCTTGTCCATGGTCTGACGCATGTCTTTTACCAAACGATCAAACTGTTTGGGGATCAGACGGAACTGTTTAAATGTCTCAGACAATTCTTCGATCGATGATTTAGTGCGGTCGTCATAACGCCCGTACTTCTGAATCGCGGTTTCCATTGCCGAATAAGTACGACGCAATTCGCTGAACTTTTCACGTGCGAGCTCAGGATCGATACCGACATCTTCCTCACTCTCATCGTCTTCGTCGCTATCGTCTTTGTCGTCGTCTTCATCTTCGTCATCCAGCTCTTTTTCACTGAGTTCGGAGCCGATATGGGTCGCGGTCGGGGCGACATTGTCCTGTTCGGGATCGATAAATCCCGAAATGATGTCGGTTAAGCGAAGCTCTTCGGCTTCAACTTTGTCGAATTGATCAAGCAGTGAAGCAATCGAGGCCGGATATTCCGCCACCGAACACTGCACCTGATTGATGCCATCTTCGATACGCTTGGCAATATCGATCTCGCCCTCACGGGTCAACAGCTCGACTGTCCCCATTTCACGCATGTACATGCGAACGGGATCCGTGGTGCGACCAATCTCGCTCTCCACACTCGATAGAGCTGCCGCCGCGGCTTCTGCTGCATCTTCGTCGGCCACGGTTTCTGACATCATTAACTCATCGGCATCTGGCGCGGCTTCCACCACTTGAATGCCCATGTCATTAATCATCTGAATGATGTCTTCTATTTGGTCGGAATCGACAATGTCTTCCGGGAGGTGGTCATTAACTTCGGCATAGGTCAGATAGCCTTGCTCCTTGCCTTTTGCGACAAGCAACTTTAGCTGTGACTGCGGATTTTGATCCATAGACGATATCCAACTTCGGGTCTGAGTGAAGAATTTAGTATGCGGAAACGCAAACCGCCAATTTTAACAAATGTCACCTTTGCTGGCTACTTTCTAAACGGACTGGCTCTGTATAAGGAGCATCAGTTCCCGCTTCTCTTCGACTGATAAGCCGACGGTATTTGACTTCGCTTGCAACTTGGCTATTTGTTGTTCGACACACTGGGCGAGTATTCTATCCAGTGAATCGCAAAAAAGTTCTGACGCATTTTCATCGTCAACATGTAGGTCCCAGCCAGCCAAACGGGCTAACAAGGCTTCTTGTTTGGTTCCCCGCCAGTGCTCTAGCAACTGGCCGGTAGTGATATGGGGGCGCTGTCGACAGATCTCAAGGATCGGGTTTAACAACGCTAACCCGGGTAAATCAATGGTGTCTGCCGAGGGTAACGGCGGCACTTCTTGACCAAGCATGGGGTACTGCACCAATAAGGCAATCACCTCACGCATGGGTGTACGCTTAATGTCAGGCTGACCATGGACCTTAACAGGTTGTCCTTGCCGGCTGATTAGCGTATCCAACTGGTGATCATCCATAATACCGAGCTTTTGCCCTAACGTATTACGTAAATAAAGACGCAACGTATCACCCGGCACTTTCTCAATCAGTGGCACGGCTAAGTTAGCTAGCTTGGCTTTGCCCTCTCGGCTACTGGTATCCACCTGCTTGAGCAAGGTATTAAACATAAAGGTCGATAAGCTTTGCGCCTCGCTTAAGCGCTGCTCAAAACCTTCTTTCCCTTCTTGGCGGATCATGGAGTCAGGATCATCGCCATCGGGCAAAAACATAAACTTCAGCTGCCGACCATCATGAATATAAGGCAGGGCTTGCTCCATCGCACGCCATGCCGCATCACGACCGGCACGATCACCATCGTAGCAACACAGTATAGTACTGGTTTGCCGGAACAGGGTTTGAATATGTTCACCTGTGGTAGAGGTCCCCAATGAGGCAACCGCATAGTCAACGCCAAATTGCGCCAACGCCACCACATCCATGTAGCCTTCAACCACCAAAATACGTTCGGGGTGGCGGTAAGACTGCATCACCTCATACAAACCATACAACTCACGACCTTTATGAAAGATCGGGGTTTCAGGTGAGTTAAGGTATTTAGGCGTGCCATCTCCCAATACCCGGCCACCAAAACCAATCACACGACCACGTCGATCGCGAATCGGGAACATAATGCGGCCACGAAAACGGTCATAAGTATGGCCATTGTCATTTTCAATCAGCATCCCTGCCGTTAACAGTTGCTGCTGATCGGCTTGGCTGCGCCCAAAACGTCGCTTAATCGTATCCCATTGGTCAGGAACGAACCCGACACCAAACTGTTTTACCACTTCTCCGGATAATCCGCGCTGTTTGAGATAATCGATGGCCACTTGCCCAGCATCGGTGCGTAATTCACCGCTGTAGGTACGCGCAATGGCTTCCATCATCTCGTAGATTTGGCGCTTATCATCACTTGGCATGCTGGGCCGTGCGGAACCACCCGACGATTGCTCGCGAGGTACCTCTAAACCCAGACCACTGGCTAGCTCTTCGATCGCTTCCGGAAATTCGAGCCGTTCGAATTCCATCATAAAGTCAATCGCATTACCGTGCACACCACATCCGAAGCAGTGATAAAACTGCTTATCCTGGCTCACACTGAATGAGGGGGTTTTCTCGTTATGGAACGGGCAACAGGCACTATAGTTTTTGCCTTTTTTCTTGAGCTTGACCCGTGCATCTATGATCTCAACGATGTCGAGACGTGAAAGCAAGTCATCAATGAATGCGCGCGGGATTCTGCCTGCCATAACCTGAAATTTATAAGGAGAGAAGCAAACAAGCCGCGCCGTCCATAATGGAAAGCACGGCTTGTTATAAAGTGAGGAATATCTAGCCTAGGTGCGCTTTAACACGCTGGCTTACTTTCCCCATATCAGCACGGCCCTGCACTTGGGGTTTTAATACCCCCATGACGTTGCCCATGTCTTGCATTGACGAAGCACCCGTTGTTTCAACGGCTGCTTTCACCAATGCGTCGACGTCGTCATCGCTCAGAGGCTGGGGTAGAAATTCTTCTATCACCGCGATCTCAGCAAGCTCTACATCGGCAAGGTCGTCACGACCGGCTGCTTGGTACTGGGCTACGGAATCACGGCGCTGCTTTACATTTTTGGTCAACACAGCCAGGATTTCATCATCGCTTAGCGACTGACGCGTATCCACTTCTTGCTGCTTGATTGCTGCCATTACCAGACGAAGCGTACCGAGGCGCGCTTTGTCTTTTTGTTTCATCGCCGTTTTTTGCGCGTCTTTTAGACGTTCAAGCAATTCCATAGCATTTTCCTGAATCTATCGTTATTAGTACATACGTACGCGGCGTTGGTTTTCGCGTGCCAACTTTTTCAGGTGACGCTTTTGAGCAGCGGCTTTAGCGCGTTTGCGAACGGTAGTTGGCTTTTCATAGTTCTCACGACGGCGAACTTCAGAAAGAATACCTGCTTTTTCACAAGAGCGCTTAAAGCGACGCAGTGCTACGTCAAATGGTTCGTTTTCACGTACTTTAACTACTGGCATGTGCCTTTCACCTCGGGGGTTGTCAGTTACTGCTGGCGAACAATTGGCCAGCCTTGATTAAAAATGGTGCGAAATTCTAATCCGAAGAAGGGGTGAATGTAAAGCGCATCTAGCGAATTACTTCTAAGCCATGTAAGATTGCGCGCACGGTCAGTCTATTCTGACCCTCTCTTCTCCGCTTCGATCATCACATTATATCATGTGGGCAATGATCTTAAATACACAATCTATTGGCTGTTAACCTGAGGTTATGATGCGCATTTTAGGCATAGAGACATCTTGTGACGAAACCGGCGTTGCGATCTACGACGATCAGGCAGGGCTTTTGTCACACCAACTTTACAGTCAGGTAAAACTGCATGCCGATTATGGCGGCGTTGTTCCCGAGCTGGCCTCACGCGATCATATCAAAAAGACCTTGCCCTTAATTAAAGCGGCCATGGCGCAAGCGAACCTTACGCCCGACCAACTCGATGGCATCGCCTATACTGCCGGCCCAGGTTTAGTGGGTGCGTTACTGGTTGGATCCACCATTGGCCGCAGTCTTGCGTATGCATGGCAAGTGCCCGCCGTGGGTGTTCACCATATGGAAGGTCATTTACTCGCGCCCATGCTTGAAGACAATCCGCCCGCTTTTCCTTTTGTCGCCTTGCTGGTGTCAGGCGGCCACACCTTATTAGTAGAGGTGAAAGGCATTGGCCAATACCGTATTTTAGGTGAATCGATTGATGATGCTGCCGGTGAGGCGTTTGATAAAACCGCCAAGCTAATGGGCCTTGACTATCCGGGAGGGCCCTTGCTGTCGAAACTCGCCGAAAAAGGCACCCATGGCCGCTTTACCTTTCCGCGTCCGATGACTGACCGCCCAGGGTTAGATTTCAGCTTTTCTGGCCTGAAGACCTTTGCGGCCAACACCATTGCGGCCAACGACACCGATGATCAAACACGAGCAGACATTGCCTATGCATTCCAAGATGCAGTCGTCGATACGCTGGCAATTAAGTGTAAACGCGCCTTAGACCAATGTGGCCTGAATCGTTTGGTGGTTGCCGGTGGAGTCAGTGCTAATCGTTATCTACGTGAAAAGCTCGATGTGCTGACCAAAAAACGTGGCGGCGATGTATTCTATCCTCGCCCTGAATTTTGCACCGATAATGGCGCGATGATCGCCTACGCGGGCATGCAGCGACTTAAAAACGGTGAGCATATGGGACTCGGGGTTAAAGCTCAGCCTCGTTGGCCACTAGACACACTCGCGGCTGTTGATAGTGAACAGACAGACTCATGACATGACGCGATAACCCGTGGCGAATCAATAAGTCGCACCATCGCGAAAATAGTGCAATCATCCCCAAAAGGCAGCCATCGGCTGTCTTTTTTGATTTAGGCACGGTGGTATCTCGCTCGGTGCATCGCGCTTGTATCGCGCTCTATCGCTCTCGCCGCCACCAACGAAGTAAAACAGGCTTTTCTTCTCCATCCAATAACCGTCGGATATTGTCGTAATGGCGAAATAAAATCAGGCAAGAAAGCATGGCTACGGGCATGGTAAATTGCGGCTTAATCCACCAGGTAAACAGCGGGGCGACAATCGCGGTGACGATCGCGCTTAATGACGAATAGCCGGTTAAGACCAAGACTAGCCCCCAGGTGGCGACCAGCAATCCAGTGAGACTTAACCCGATCGGTGCCATTGCGCCGAGCGCGGTAGCAACCCCTTTCCCGCCTCGAAAATGAAAAAACACCGGATAAATATGACCAAGGCATGCAGCAATCGCGATTAGCCCCAGTAAAAAAGGATTGATCCCGACTAAGTAACTAAGCCACACCGGGATCGTGCCTTTGAGCATGTCGCATAACAGCACCAGTGCCGCCGCAAACCGTCCACCGAGCCGATAAACATTGGTCGCGCCTGGATTTTTAGACCCTTGATCTCTGGGGTCGGGTAAGCCAAAGGCACGACAAACCAGAACGGCACTAGAAACAGAGCCGAGTAAGTAGGCAGCGATGATGATGGCAATGGCCAGTGCAGTCATGTGAAATCCCTAGAGTTTGTGCCGCATTCGTTGCTATAGTGCGCCCACGTTCATCGATAAACCTATCATGGATCGGAACGTATCACGTATCCATCTGTCAATGGACACATCCAATGATACGAACTTTCTTACCACAGTGGTATCCGACCTGTCACGGAGTGTGAAAAAACATGGATTCCGTATTCATAGAACAACTCGACGTGTACACCACTATCGGTGTTTACGATTGGGAACAAACCATCCAGCAAAAGTTGGTGTTCGATATTGAAATGGCGCACGACAATCGCCCTGCGGCCCAACAGGATGACGTCACCCTTGCGCTTGATTATGCTAGCGTCAGTGACGCCGTTATTGCCCACGTTCAAGCCAGCCGCTGCGCACTCATCGAGCGCGTCGCCGAAGAGGTTGCGAGCCTGATCCAATCTCAATTTGGCGTGCCTTGGGTGAAAATCCGCGTCGCCAAACCCGGCGCTGTGGCGCCCGCACAGTCTGTAGGCGTTGTTATAGAGCGAGGCACACGGTGACACAAGCATTAGTCAGTATCGGCTCGAACATTGAGCGCGATTTTCATATTGAAGCGGCCGTTCACGCTCTGCGTCAACTCGATCCACAGTGTCGGTTTTCTCGCATTTTTGAAGCCGAGCCGGTCGGGTTTGAAGGCCCTAACTTTTATAATCTCATTGCCGAACTTCATACCGCCCAGCCATTAGAGACCTTTTGGCAGGCCATCCGCGATATCGAACGGCAGCATGGCCGTCAGCGTGATGACATTAAGTATCGCGATCGTACCTTGGATATCGACTTACTCATCTTTGGTGATCACTGTCAACCCAGTGGCCCTACCTTACCCCGCAACGATATCTATAAATTTGCTTTTACCCTTTGGCCGCTCGCCGAACTGTGTCCAACACAAGCGGTGCCGGGAGATGGTCGTACCTTCGCTCAACTTTGGCAGGCATTTGACCAGCACCAACCACTATGGCCTATTGATACGCCGGCCTATTTGAAGGATCAATCATCATCATGAGCCTATTCGAAGCCTTCTTTTTAGCCTTGATTCAGGGACTGACTGAGTTTCTTCCCATTTCCAGCTCCGCGCACCTGATCCTCCCTTCCCAGTTATTTGGTTGGGCCGATCAAGGGTTAGCGTTTGATGTGGCCGTGCATGTGGGCACGTTGGCGGCAGTCATCGGCTATTTTCGCCGTGAAGTCCGGAATTTGCTCGGCGCGTTTTTCGCATCCTTAGCAGGAAAACACAGCCGCGATAGTCAATTAGCTTGGATGATCGTCTTAGCGACTATCCCAGCTTGTCTTGCCGGGCTGTTCCTAAAAGACTTGATAGAATTGTACTTACGCTCGGTATGGGTGATCGCAGCCACTACCTTGGTATTTGGCGCCCTATTGTGGTGGGCCGATCGTCACGCGCGGCTTGCCAATGACGAATACCAAACCACCCAGTCGCGGGCATGGTTGATTGGTATCGCACAAGCGCTGGCATTAATCCCAGGGACATCTCGCTCTGGCGCGACCATCACCGCCGCCTTAATGCTGGGCTACACACGCGAAGCCGCGGCAAGATTCTCGTTTTTGATGTCGATTCCGATCATCACTCTGGCGGGTTCCTACCTTGGTTTGCAACTGGCAACGAGTCCTGAGCCGGTTGCGTTAGAGCCAATCGGTGTGGGCGTGTTGGTTTCGTTTGTCAGTGCATATGCCTGTATCCACGCGTTTTTGAAATTGGTCACGCGCGTGGGAATGCTTCCTTTTGTTATCTATCGTCTGGTACTCGGCGCGGTCTTAATCGCTTTTATCGCCGGATAAAACAGGCACCGCTGAGTAAAAAAAACCAAGCACGAGAGCGCTCGTGCTTGGTTTATTTTTTTGCCTCGGCTTTTTTACCTCGTCCTAATTGCAGCGCTACGTCCTGATTGCAGAGGGTCGTGGTCGAGTGGCTAAAACACCTTACTCGCCAGCCACCTTCATTGAATCTATAATGATCGACCCGGTTTGAATCTGACTACGGGTTTCAATGTCAGTGCCGATGGCGACGATATTGGCAAACATGTCATTCAAGTTACCAGCAATGGTGATCCCACTGACTGGGTACTGTATTTCGCCCTTTTCCACCCAAAAACCAGCGGCACCGCGTGAGTAATCGCCGGTGACTGGGTTAACACCTTGCCCCATCAGTTCGGTAACCAGCAATCCGGTTCCTAATGTTTTAAGCATGGCATCCGTATCTTGGCCTGTGTGGCTTACGTACCAGTTATGAATCCCGCCGGCATGACCTGTGGGTGCCATATCTAGCTTACGGGCGGCATAACTGGTCGCTAGGTAGGTTTTCAAGATCCCTTGCTCAATAATGCGTCTGTCTTGTGTGATCACCCCTTCGCTATCAAACGGCGCACTGGCGGCCCCTTTACGCACATGGGGCAATTCATTGATAGTGAGCCAATGCGGAAATATCTGCTCGTCCTTTTTGTCTAATAAGAACGAGGATTTGCGGTACAGTGCCGATCCGCTAATAGCCATGACCAAATGACCAAACAACCCCGTTGCGACACTACGATCGAACATCACGGGCACTTGGCATGTCGAAACACTGCGCGGGTTCAAACGGGCAACCGCATGTTTGGCCGCTTCAACCCCGACAAATGCAGGGGTCCATAAATCGGCTTTGTCACGCGCCACTGTGTAGCTCATGTCACGCTCCATGCCGCCCTCGCTTTGCGCAATCACCGAGCAGCTTAGCGCCTGTTGACTTGACGGATAGCTCCCGAGCATACCGTGGCTATTGCCATATACTCGGATCCCATAGTGACTGTCATAGCTGGCACCATCACTGAACTTGATCCGGCTGTCATGATTCAGGGCTGCTTGCTCAGCTTCAATCGCCAATGCCGCGGCGGTATCCGGTTCGGGCTCATCCGGATAAAACAAGTCCAAATCCGGGTAGTCGAACGCCATCAAGTCTTTCGGCGCCGGACCACCAAAGGGATCGGGCGAGGTATAGCTCGCGATTTCTAACGCGGCTTCGACCGTTTTAGCTATCGCTTTTTCAGATAAATCGGTGGTGGAGGCGCTGCCTTTACGCTGATCGCGATACACGGTGATGCCGAGCGCACCATCTTGATTAAATTCAACGTTTTCGACTTCGCCCATTCGCGAGCTTACACTGATGCCGGTACTTTTGGTGATAGCGACTTCGGCTTGATCACTTCGCGCCGACGCCATATCTAGCGCACGACTTACCGCTTGGCGAAGCTGCTGCTCTTGTTCAGCGACCTGTTGTTTCACACTCATAGTTGACCTTTTTGATTCGCATTCGAGTTCGACATCGTGAGCTCAGCGAGGCTATGATAAAAAAGCCCGCGTTTGGGCGCGTTTCTTGTTAACATACGTGTCATTGCACATTCTCACTGAGGTTGAACATGGGCCGTAAAAATAAACCCGCTCCCTGGGAGGAAGAGGAAGAAATCATCTGGGTTAGCAAGTCCGAGATGAAGCGCGATATGCTTGCTTTACAATCGCTCGGCGAAGCGCTGGTTAAACTCAAACCCGCGGTATTAGAAAAATTCCCGCTTGATGACAACTTGCTCTCTGCGATTCTCGACGCACAACGTTTAAAAAACGAAGCCCGTCGACGCCAGCTCCAGTACGTGGGCAAATTGATGCGATCGCGCGATCCTGAACCGATACAAGCGGCGCTCGATAAGTTGCAGAACAAACATGCTCAACATAGCATGGCGCTACAAAAAATTGAGCAGCTACGCGATCGTATTATCGATCAGGGCGATAGTGCGATTAGTGATGCGCTCTTACAGTATCCTGATGCTGACCGTCAGCGTTTACGCCAGTTGGCACGTCAGGCTCAAAAAGAGCAACAGCAAAATAAGCCGCCCAAGGCCTATCGCGAGATCTTCCAATATCTCAAAGGCTTTTACGACCAAAGCCTATAAAACAATACGCCAGTGCCTCGCACTGGCGTAGATTGGTTAAGATTCGGTGCCACCGACGGTCATCGCATCTAATTTCAATGTCGGTTGCCCAACACCAACAGGCACGCTTTGCCCGGCTTTCCCGCAAACCCCAACGCCAGGATCAATCGCCAGATCATTGCCCACCATCGATACCTGCTGCATGGCTTCAACACCACTGCCAATTAAGGTCGCGCCTTTCACCGGAGTAGTGATTTCACCCTTTTCAATCAGGTAAGCTTCTGACGTAGAGAATACAAATTTCCCCGAGGTGATATCGACCTGCCCGCCGCCAAAGTTCGGCGCATATAAGCCTCGCTCAACACTGGCAATGATCGATTCAGGGGTACTGTCTCCACCTAACATATAGGTATTGGTCATGCGTGGCATCGGCAAGTGTGCATAAGACTCGCGACGACCATTCCCGGTGGGCGCCACACCCATGAGTTTGGCATTGTGCTTATCTTGCATATAGCCTTTGAGTACGCCATTTTCGACCAATACATTGTACTGGCCTGGCACCCCTTCATCATCGATGCTCAACGAGCCGCGACGATCGTTCATGGTGCCGTCATCAACGATGGTACACAGAGGAGAGGTTACTTGCTCACCAAGGCTACCGGTAAATACCGATGACTCTTTGCGGTTAAAGTCCCCTTCTAACCCGTGACCGACCGCTTCATGCAGCAACACGCCCGGCCAACCTGCGCCCAACACCACGGGCATCGTCCCTGCTGGTGCCGCGTCTGCACGAAGATTGACCAGCGCGAGACGGATAGCTTCATCAGCAAATTGCAACGCGCGCGACTTACCCGCCTGCTCGTGCAAAAAGACCTCGTAACCATAGCGGCCACCGCCACCAGCACTGCCGCGCTCACGACGACCATCTTGCTCAACTAACACTGAGACCGATAAGCGCACCAAAGGACGAATGTCGGCGCCATAGGTACCGTCCGTCGCCGCAATCAGCACTTGCTCATACAAGCCGTTTAAACTGGCATTCACTTCTTTGACGCGTGGCTCTTTAGCACGAATATAGCTATCGATTTCTTTTAATAAATCAATTTTCTGCTCACGCGTCAGGCTTCCCAGCGGATCAATGGGCCCATAGTAAGGGGTCGCTTGGACGGCACGAAAGGCGCTGACCTTACCGTGTCCACCCACAGGTGCAATGCCCCGCGCCGCAGTCGCACTTTGCATCAGCGCATCAATGGTAAGTTGATCAGAATACGCGAAGCCGGTTTTTTCTCCGCTAATTGCTCTGACACCAACACCTCGGTCGATATTAAAGGAGCCGTCTTTAATAATGCTGTCTTCCAGCGCTAACGATTCATGCCAAGTGGATTGGAAGAAAATATCGCCATAGTCAATCTGGCGACCGCTTAAGTGCGCCAGCGTCGCATGAAGCTGCGACTCACTCACGCCCGCCGGGCGCAGTAAGGTTTCTTCGACCTGTTCCAGACTCATTCGCTTACTCTTGGTTGTGGCCGCCGAGCTGGCAGCCGAAAGAAAAAGATAACGCGCCGAGGGTGCGCTATTTCAGTTGGCTTTGCAACCGGGTATGAGACAGTACGGGCATCTTGCCCCGAATGGATTCACTGACACTAAAATCAAGCTCTGCCCACGTCACCCCAGGTTCACGCCCCAGGGATGTGACCACTTGCCCCCAGGGATCAATAATCATCGAGTGCCCCCAGGTTTGCCGCCCTTTACTGTGCTCGCCACACTGGCCTGCGGCAATAATCCAACACTGGGTTTCAATTGCCCGAGCGCGTAGCAGGGGCTCCCAATGCGCTTGACCGGTCACGCGGGTAAAAGCTGCCGGCACGGTGATGACGTCGGCCCCTTGCGCGCGTAGCGCTTGGTACAAAGGCGCGAACCGTAGATCGTAACAAATGCTCAACCCTAGGCAACCGAAGGGCGTATTCACCGTCGACAGTTGGTCGCCCGCGGCAAAGTAATCTGATTCTCGATACCGGCCATGCGCATCAGCCACCTCGACATCAAACAAATGTAATTTATCGTAGCTGCCCCGAAGATGCCCGGCATTATCGAACACTAAACTGGTACTGCTCAGCAGCCCGTTGTCATTTTGGATGGGAAAAGCGCCCACCACTAACCAAAGGTCGTACTGGTGCGCCAACTTGGCAAGCTGTTGCTGTAACGGGCCATGGCCCAATCGTTCAGCATGACGTTGATAATCACGTTTCCCGCCAAACACTAACGCATTTTCTGGGGTCAGCACCAGTTTCACGCCTTGATCACTGAGTCGGTGCAAACTGGCTTGCAGTGTCTTCATGTTATGGGCGGGATCGGCACTGGATGTCATTTGGATAACACCGGCTTTCATCATGCTCACTCCTTGGCTTTTTCTGCCTGCTCGCGCAATCGTTCAGTCGCTTCGGGGGGAAGGGCTAACGCTTCTTGGTTACGCGACACTTCCCGAATATCTGGTGTGCCAATCGAACCTGTCACTTGGTAGCGTACTTGGGTAAACACATCCATCACCGGAGAAATTGCTGTCGTCACCGCGAGTACATACAGCGCGGTTTGCGGCGTAACCGCAAAGGCACTTAATACCGGGATCCCTGAGGTAATATCCGGCGTAAAACGCACATCCGCATTGACTTGGTTTTCCACTAAATTGGCAATACCTTTGATAACCATATCACCGGCAATGCCATCCATGCGGATATTATCGGTGACCAAGACGCCATTTGTGATCACGGCCCGCCCCGTGATGTCATCAAACGCCAGCCCATCGTCAAACACGCCCGAGAAATCGAGCTGAATTTTACGCAAAATAGAATCTAAGCTAAATAACCCTAACAGTTTGCCCGCGCCACCAACACCACTGATATAACCGTCTTGGATATCCGCACTTACCTCGCCATTGAGGCTGGATATATCAGCTTGCCAAGGTAAACCGGCATAATTCAGTGCGGCTTGGGTGGTAAAGCTTGCATCTTGGATCCCACCACTGACGCCAAATCGTCCCATGAGATCCGAGGTACTTTCGCCACCCAGTGCTAACGTCAATGCGGTTTGATGGCGCCCTTGTTTATCTATCCGCCAATGCCCATTGACCGCTGCATGGTTATTGCCGCTTTTTACCGTCAGTGGCGACAGTGTTAGCTGCTGATCGTGTTTATTGACAACGGCCTCGACACGTCCCAGTCGATACCCTTCTAACCAAAGATCATCAATCGTGAGGCGTGATGGTGGAATGGCGGCCAGTAAGGCTTTGTCTGCAGACGTGGCTTGGGGATCCACAGGCTGAAAGAGTGGTGCGTCGGTAGGTTGGGTCTGGTCGGACGGCTGTCGATTGATATGCCAGTGATCAATATCGACAGCTAAACGACCTTCTATTGGCCAGTTTGCTTGTCCGCTGAGCTCTTGACTGCCGACCAGCACATGCCATCCCTTCGCTTTTTGACGCGCGGCCACTGATAAGTCATGAAAAGCGAGCTTCCCGGCCGAGAGTTGATCGACTTTGACATTCACACGTTGCGGTATCGGTAAGCCAGGGTATTGATGTTGCCGATCCGGCCATGCTTGCCGCACGTGTTTCCACACTGCGTGCCACGCGTCTACATCCAAGTGTTCAAGTGCCAGATCAAAGCGATGACCGCGAGTGGCGAGGAGTGTGGGTTGTTTATCGCCAACTTGCCACTGACTGGACACAAATTCTGGGGTCGCACCTTGGGTATTAATTCGTGCTTGATAATTCACATTTGGCAATTGCACGCGTCCCGTCAACCCTTCACGGTTACCGCTTGCTTCTATATGCGCCTGCCCTTTTTGCCAACGCGGTTTGTGAAGCGGCGCAGGCAGCGTTGATTGCAGTGGTGTCGTATCGACATCAATGCCGAGCTGGTAGTCAAACCCCGTATCATGAAGGGTAAGATCGAGCCCAGCCTGCCAACGTGCGCCTCCAGAAAGGTAAGGCTTGAGCGGCAGCGATAACTGGTTCAGCAATGGCACTATATCCCAATCCGCCTCGATACCTACATCCAACTGATAGCCGGCAGAGGCAGCTTCGCCCGCAAGATCTAGGTTGATAGCTTGCCCCAGCCACTGAGCACTCATCGATTGGGCCGTGATGCCATCGTCGTCAAACGCCAGTGCCCCCGAGACATTGTCCAAGGCCATAGCAGGCGTTTGAATCCTGACTTGGTTACCCGCAAAGTCCACCTTGCCGCTTGCATGAGGTTGCTCACCATCAAGCGGGATCGATAAACCTAACTGCGCATTGACTAATCCGTCGACGTTGATATGGGTTAAGGCGGCACCGACCGTATCCACTAATGGGGTGGCCAGCATATAGCGGTGCACCGCGTCTCCTGTCGCCGAGAGCGAGGCCTTGAGTTCAAGGCGACTGTCTGCCTCGGTCATGTCGACAATGTTTGCCTGAACCTGACGACTGACGGCATCGTTTAAGCGAACATGATCACCCTCAATCGTCAGGCCTGCGTTGTCGAACAAGAGTGTCGCATCAAGCTCTGTCAGCGTCGGCCAGGCGGTATCAAAGCTAAATGCCCCATTGCGCAGCGGCACTTTGGCTTGAAAAATGCCATCATGCTCACGGTATGGAAAACTATCTAGGGCACCAAACCAAAGGATTTCACTACCCTCGGCTTGGCCTCCTTGAATGGCACGTGATAAATATCCGGTCAATGATTCAGGCAGGGCGCGCGTTGGCAAATAACGCCACGTTTGTCCGGCATCGGTCACATCGGCATGGGCGTAAAGCGCAAGAAATGGCGCCCCCTGCTTGGGAATATCAAGACGAAAGGCGCCGGTTCCGTGAACATCTGCACTGGTGACCGCTGCCTTTTCGCTCCAAATCGATACGCCTTGGCTCGTCGGTTGCCAATTGAGGGTGAGCTGACCTTGTTCAAGTGGCAAAGGCGCTTGAAAAAAGTCGCCGTATGGCAGCGACTGCGCGCCAAGTTCAAGCTGTGCCTGACCACGTCCTCCCTCGCCAGATAGGGTAGCATTTAAGCCATGAAACGCCGGGAAATACCCCCAGCGTTCGGCCGACACCTCGGTCAGTGTCGCTTGATAGCGTAGCGGCGTTGTCGGTTTTTTGCTCAATGCGAGGGATTCAACCTGGCCCGCCGGTGCCAGCGCGGCCGCTATACGGTGCTGTTGTTCCGACTGACTGACCAAGCCGAGCAAAGGCTGTAATAAGGCAATATCCAGGTCGGCCGCATTGAGACGCCAACGCTCGTTCGTTCCTTGCCATGACAGCCGAGAAATCGCAGGGGCTGTGGTGGCATTTTGCTTCACCCATATTCCGTCCGTATCCACGCGCCACGCACGTTTGCCTTCTGCGGTCAGTTGGACTTGGCTATCTTTCACCGCCCAGGTTTTTGCCTCTTCCGCGCTGTCATGCCATTTAAGCGCGAGATCATCAATCGATAACAACGCATCACGGGGTTGGCCGCGTTCCACGCGCACCCAAGCTTGGGCATCTAAACGCGCCGCATCAATGGTCACTGAGGGCGTTAATGTTTGCGTGAGCCACGGCGCGAGATCCATCGCTTCACTGGCAAGATAAAAATCGCCAGTCAGGGTGTCGACGCCGTGGGTTTCAGTAAAAGCGGCTTTAACACGTACGGCTTCTAGCTGGGTGCCTTTCACCCCAATTCGCGCTTGTACCTGATGTTGTCCTGCTTGATTACGCCAAAAGAGATCCTTGAGGGTTAATACTTCTGTTTCAAGCGATGGGGTCACCAGGATGACTTTGGCGTTCGGTATCGAGAATTGGCCCAAACGAGCAAGGAAGAGATCTTCAAGCCGGGCACGCACATTGGTACCCGTGTCTTTTTCTGGCAACTGACCGGTATCCAGCACCAGGCCATCGAGTGTTACATGAGAAAAAACCGGTTGCCAACGCATCAGTGTTGCGGAGACATCAAGCTGTAAATCAATATGCTGAGCCGTCAAAAGCGCCGAACCATTATCGCTCGTCGCTAGAGAGACATTTTTTAATGTCAGTGAAGGGGTCAAATTACGCCACTGCCCGGCGATGCCCTCAAGTTGCGCACTGAACCCCGTCTGCTCAGACACCCATTGCCGTAACGGCGCTTGCAAAAGCTCAACATTGGGCAATAGAAAGCGCAAACCGCCTATCAATAAGGCGGTGATGACTATCATGCTGATCACGCTGGTCATTAACCAGCTGACACTTTTTCTTACCCAAGCCATGGCTTACATCATTACTACGTCAAACTGTTCTTGTGTATACAAAGGCTCTGACTTCACTTTGACTTGCTTACTAATAAATATTTCCAATTCAGCCACAAGGTGAGAGTCTTCACCCGCAAGGGCTTCAATGACTGCCGGCGCAGCATAGACAACAAACTTATCCGCATCATAGGTACGATTGACCCGAGTGATTTCTCGCAGCACCTCATAACAGACGGTTTCCACGGTTTTGACCGAGCCACGCCCGTCACACGTCGGACACCCGCCACACAGCACGTGTTCGATGCTTTCTCGTGTCCGCTTACGGGTCATTTCGACCAAGCCTAACTGGGTAAAGCCATTAATGTTGGTTTTTACTCTGTCTTGGCTCAATGCCTGCTCAAGCGAGTGCAGCACGCGACGGCGATGCTCATCCGTGCTCATATCGATAAAGTCGATAATGATGATCCCGCCCAGATTTCTCATCCGAAGCTGGCGTGCAATAGCGCGAGTGGCTTCAATGTTGGTATTAAAAATGGTTTCATCGAGGTTGCGGCGTCCAACAAAGGCGCCGGTATTAATGTCGATGGTGGTCATCGCTTCCGTCTGGTCGATGATCAGGTAGCCGCCCGATTTTAGCTGTACTTTACGCTCTAACGATCGTTGAATTTCGTTTTCCGTGTCATACATATCAAAGATGGGCGCTTGTCCGTCGTAATACGCCAACTTATCGGCTAATTCAGGCACAAATTCGGAGGTAAACTCTTGTAGCTTTTCATAGGCCTGTTTGGAATCGACCCGAATCAAGTCTAACTCAGTGCCGACAAAGTCACGGACAATGCGCTGCGCCAACGCAAGCTCGCCATACAGCATGGACTTGGTTTTATATCGGGCGCGTCGCTCTAATACCTTGTTCCATAATCGCTTTAAAAAGGCGGCATCTTGCGCCATTTCATTATCTGTTGCGCCCTCAGCGGCCGTGCGAATAATAAAGCCACCCAGCTCGTCACAATACTCACTGACGATGCTTTTTAGGCGTTTGCGCTCATATTCGCTCTCGATCCGTTGCGATACGCCCACATGGGCAGCGCCAGGCATGAAAACCAGATAGCGCGAGGGCAAGGTAATGTCAGTGGTTAAACGCGCGCCTTTTGTGCCTAGCGGATCTTTCACCACCTGCACCACAATATCTTGCCCTTGACGGACAAGTTCGGAGATATCGCGAACTTGAAATTGCTGTTTCTCGTTTTCTGATACGCATTCGGTATGAGGAACAATATCAGAGGCGTGTAAAAACGCGGCCTTCTCTAAGCCAATATCGACAAAGGCTGCCTGCATTCCAGGCAAAACACGACTGACCTTACCTTTGTAGATATTGCCTACAATTCCGCGTTTCGCTTCACGTTCTATGTGAATTTCTTGGAGGTTGCCCCCCTCTACCATCGCCACCCTCGTTTCACTGGGTGTGACGTTTATTAACAGTTCCGCACTCATGGTTTCCCCGATGTCTCAAAAGTGGGGCCTAGCGCCACTCGTTGGTGCGCTCAGACCGAAAATTGTTTGAGCAGTTGCTCGGTTTCATACAGTGGCAAACCAACGACGGCGTGATAGCTTCCATCGATACGGGTCACAAACTTACCGCCCAATCCTTGAATCGCGTATGCACCGGCTTTATCCGCGGGTTCCCCCGACTGCCAATAAGCATCAATCATCTTATCCGTCAGTGAACAAAACCAGACTTTGGTGGTGACAACGGTGGTGACTTGCTTGATGGCATTTGCCACTGTCACGGCCGTCATCACTTGATGCTCTCGCCCAGACAGCTGTTTAAGCATCCGGGTTGCATCGGCTTGATCTATCGGCTTTTCCAGTACTTGGTCACCATCAACCACAATGGTATCCGCGCCAAGTACCGGGATGTGCCCACCCGTTTGTATCACGCCGGCTCGCGCTTTATCTTGCGACAAGCGTGAGACATAGGCATAGGGCGATTCGCTCGCGTTTTGTTTTTCCTCTACATCGATGACGACACGGGAAAAGTTGACGCCCATTTCGGTGAGCAGTTCATGGCGTCGAGGCGATCCCGAGGCCAGGTATAAATCACAATGCATAGTCCCTCGCTAACGAATGGCAAACCGACGGCGTAACCGGCGCAATAGTAAGAACACCCAGGGCCACAGTATGAAGTTAAGCACACCCGCCCAAAGCTGTTCAGGGTTAAACTGTACGTTAGAGACTAAATACTCCGCCCAGAACTCGATCAATTTTCCAGCCAAGGTCAGTAAAGACAGTAAAAGCGCTTGGTGCCAATAGGACATATTGCGCAGTAATTGAAAATTAAGCGCGACAATATATATCAAAATGGCCATGGTCATCCCTCGAACGCCCAAGGTGGAGCCCAACATCAGATCCCATAACAACCCGACCACTAACGCTGTCCCGACATTCACTCGATGTGGCAACGCCAGAACCCAGTAAAATGCGACGAGCAAGACCCAAGAAGGACGAAAAGGCGCCAGTTCACCGGGCCACGGAGCGGCCTGCAAAATCAACGCAACCATGAAGGAGAGCCAAATAACCAATTGGCCACGAAATGTCACATTTGCCATTATGGTGATTCTCCCTCGCTACCTGACGACGGCGCAGAGTCAGATGGCGGGTTTTCTTGCTCAGATGACGATTGACTCATAGGCCGATCGGAGGGCGCATTATCGGCTTTTTCTGGGGTTGGCCAGACTAAAAGAAGATAACGTAACCGATCGAATTTTACTGCGGTTGTCGCGGTGACTTGCGCAAAGGGACGTTTATTATCAAACGAGAATTCTGTCACCGTGCCCACTGGATAGCCTTCAGGAAAGACGCCGCCAAGCCCGGATGTCACTAATTTATCGCCCACTTTAATATCCGTGCTACTCGGAATATTATCCAAACCGATATAGGCGGTGGTCCCACGGCCAGACGCTATCACGCGAATATCATTGCGCATCACTTGAACTGGCACCGCATGAGTAGGATCAGTGAGTAACAAGACACGGCTATTATGCGCACCGACATAAGCAACCTGTCCGACGACCCCGTGTTCATTGATCACTGGCTGCCCTTCATACACACCATTGGTGCGTCCTTTATCGAGCATCACTTGGTGTTTATAGGGATCAGAATCGACCGCCATCACTTCGGCGACCATTTTTCGTTCATCACGAATAAACGACGATCCGAGTAGCTCACGTAAGCGTTGATTTTCGCGCTCTGTCTGTGCCAATAGAAGCTGATCACTTTCGAGCTGCAACACTTGTTTGCGTAAGGCGCGATTTTCAGCCACTACACGTTGATGAGCGCGAAACTGCATCACTAATTCATCAAGGGTGTCACGAGGCACATTCGATGCATACTGAAGCGGTGCAACCAAGGTGTTGAGGAAATAGCGGACCCCGGCAAAAGCATCAAGACGACTATCAGCCAGCATAAGGCTGACTGATAGTAGAAGCGCGAAAAACAGGCGTAATTGCAGAGACGGTCCTCTGCCAAACATAGGTTTCATAATGAAAACAACCTGTTTGTTGGCACAGTCACGTTAATCTTCGCTAAAAAGATCGCCGCCATGCATATCGATCATCTCAAGCGCTTTACCCCCACCACGTGCAACACAGGTCAGTGGATCTTCCGCCACAACCACCGGAATCCCCGTTTCTTCGGTCAGTAAACGATCGAGATCGCGCAGAAGTGCGCCGCCGCCGGTAATCACCATGCCGCGCTCGGAGATATCGGACGCAAGCTCTGGTGGGCACTGCTCTAACGCCACCATCACTGCCGAAACGATACCGCTCAGCGGCTCTTGTAGCGCTTCCAAGATTTCGTTGGAGTTAAGCGTAAAGCTACGTGGCACACCTTCAGCAAGGTTACGACCGCGAACTTCAATTTCGCGCACTTCATCGCCCGGATAGGCTGAACCAATCTCGTGCTTAATGCGCTCTGCCGTCGCTTCACCAATCAAGCTGCCATAGTTACGGCGAACATAATTGATAATGGACTCGTCAAAACGGTCACCACCAATACGCACTGATGAGGAATAAACCACACCATTAAGCGAGATGACCGCCACTTCGGTGGTACCACCACCGATATCAATCACCATCGAACCGGTCGCCTCGGAAACCGGCAGGCCAGCGCCAATCGCCGCGGCCATCGGTTCGTCAATCAGATAAACTTCACGCGCACCCGCGCCCACGGCTGATTCGCGAATGGCACGGCGTTCAACTTGGGTAGAACCACAAGGCACCGCCACTAGCACTCGTGGGCTCGGACGCATGTAGCTATGATCATGCACAGACTTAATAAAGTGCTGTAACATTTTTTCGGTGACATAAAAGTCAGCAATGACGCCGTCTTTCATCGGGCGGATCGCGGCAATATTACCTGGCGTTCTACCCAGCATTTGCTTCGCATCATGACCCACAGCAGCCACACTCTTAGCAGAACCCGCGCGGTCTTGACGAATAGCGACAACAGACGGCTCATCCAGAACAATGCCCTGTTCTTTTACATAAATCAGTGTATTGGCGGTTCCCAAATCAATCGATAGATCGTTGGAAAACATCCCGCGAAGTTTCTTAAACATGATGGTCAGTTAATCCTGCAAGCTGTGAAATCAGACAAATTGAGCTAAATGTATCAACGCGCACGGTAAGCAGCAAGATACGGTGCTTTAAACCTGAATGAGATCTGTGTTTTTTTTCAATGCGCTGTCATTTTGATGATTTTTCCATCAAAAACGCATCATTCCCTTTGTTTTTCTGCCGCGGGTGACTGGCATGATTCACCGATCACCAACGTCGTGGACGCTTGTTGTGAAGCCGTTGCCTCCTGATACATCAAATAACACGCGGGCGCTGGCTGCTCATGGAACAACCAAATAAAGTCAACGCGGTTTTGTTCAGGGTATCGTCGTATCTGCCAACGTGTGGTGTCCTGCAGCGCGCTCACTAACTTAGGCAGCGCACTGATTTGGGGATAGCCATATGTTACGCCTATGTCGATACCGTCGACGGTCAGTGATTGAGCAGGCTGATCGGTGATTTTCTCAGCTTTCGCCAAGGAATACGTCCGTGTCGAGGCACTATCAATACCACTTTTTAACCCTTTCAGCGCTGACACATTCGCATCGGCTTCATAATCATAGAACTTAGGTACCGCAATGACGACAAGAACTGACAAAATACTGACTAATAATACGGCTTCTAACCATCCACGTCCCTGTTGAAGTGCTTTTTTTTCCCTCAGCGTCATCGTTTTCCCCAACGGCGTCGCTTTTTCTGGGCAGGATGCGGTGACATTTCGGCACCCAGCAAACGCCCTTGCCCACCTGCCACACCAAGATCTTTCACCACGGACCACTCCTCATTCGTTTCCACACCGACGGCAAGCACCTCCGTGCTGGTTGCTTCACAAGCGCCCAACACACTGCGCAAATACAGCTGGTTTTCAGGGCGTTGGTGAATATTGCGGACCAGGCTACGATGCAGCTTGATATAAGCCGGTTGAATATCTTTTACGTAGTGAGTGCTCACTATCGTTCTGCCTGCTTGGTCAACGACAAGTCGGCACCCTAACGCGGCAATCATTCGTAAGCAAGGTCGCGCGGCATCAAAGTGCGAGACTAAAGCGCCCTCCGAGACTTCCACCAGCAGTCGATTTAATGTACTGCGTGGAGTTTGTAGCAAGGCATCACGCAGCCAAATCACAAATTCGCGCTGACATAGTGAGTATGCACTAACATTCACTGCATAGTTATCAATATAATCACGCGTTTTTAGCCACCATAACGCACGTCCTACGGTAGCCTTGTCGAAAGTAACATCCATGCCGACCCACTCGACCCCGGGCCAAAAGCGCGATGCTTTTAACACTTTACCTTTTTCGTCTTTAATTCGACCCAAAAGTTCATAATGGAGACGGGTTTTGCCATCTCGTGCAAACACGGGTTGGCGGTAGAGCATGGGGCCTTCACCCGCCATTACCGACTCGAGTAAGGTTCGCCAACGTACACTGCCGCGTTTATCCAAACGGCTGAGTTGTTTATCAAACTGTGACCAGCCATTTTGTCCTGTTAGCTCCGCCGCTTTTAGCGCTCGCTCAGCTTCATCCATTAATCGGCCACGCCGCTCCCCCGCGCCAAAAGAAGTCATGCCCAAATGAAACCAGTTATCTTTATCCAACGCCTCTGACGGTGTCAGTTTATCTAAAGCGTTGGTGATTTGCGCCAAGAAAGGATGCACTTCATCCCCTGCCTGGTTGACCAATAAGATGGCAAAATCAGACGCAAAGTAACGCGCAAGCACGGCATCGGGAAAACGCTGAGTCGCATTAGAGAGCACGTTACCGATAGCTTGAATCAAGTGATCCGCGGCCTCTTGACCATGTTGCGCGACCAACTCATCCCAGTCGGCGACACGGACTAAAATAACACTGCCTTGGCTCGCATCATCGGTGGCCAGTGTATGCAGCCGGTTATCAAACATCACGCGGTTCGCGGCTCCCGTCAGCTGATCGAGAAAGGTATTAGTGCGGATAAAGGTGTCAAAACGACTCCGCTCTTGCCGAGCCTCTTTAAGCTCCTCAATGAGCTGACTCAACGCAGCACTCGCGGGAATAGGCCATTCTCGAGGGTCGCCTTGCTGTGCCTCATCCAGGCGGCCCGCCAAAACTAATCGGCCACGCTGTTCCAATACTTCACTGCCATACAGTTGCCGCCGCAACCATCCGATCCCCCACGCTAAACCAAGGACAATCACCAAAATCGCCGCCGACAACGAAAAGAGGGGGCCAATCGAATACGCAAACTCGGCATAAGGCGGGACAAATGTGAGTTTCACGGCATAACCAGGATGACTGTCGAGCGGAATATCTCGCGTGATAACTTGTTGTGTGGCGATCGTTTGATATTGGATTTGTTCGTATTGATACAAGATCCCGGTTTCTGAATAGATGGTCAAAGAGGTCACGTCACTGGCTTTGAGCATTTTGGGCAACCAGCGTGAAAAATACTGATTGTCTCGTTGCTCGCTCGCCATCTCTTGATCAATCACCTCGACCATGCCATCGACGTAATGCGAGATAAAGTCGATCCCCAGCTGGCGAAAACTGATAGCGCCACCAATAAATAAGACGAAAATGGCGCACACCACGATTAAGGTGACAAATGCAACGAGTCGGTTGGTCAGCTTCATTCCGCTGACTTTAATCGCATTAGCTGTTCTATCCATGATTCTCTGCTGACTGAGGTCGCCTTTTGGGGCTCGTAGCCGCTATTATCAGGCTTAGTGATCATAATGTGAATGCCTAGCCACCATCCGTGGCTACCTTTTCTTCCCCAAGAGGACTCATGGACTGGATTACCTGTACCAAAAGCTTTATTTGTGTGGTCGATCAGGGCTCGTTAGCACAAGCTGCCACGCAACTACATACCTCAAGCTCAGCCTTATCCAAACGCCTGAGTTGGCTTGAGCGCCAGCTTGGCGTGCAACTGTTAAAACGCACCACCCGAAGCTTGTCGATGACCGATGCCGGTGATCTTTTTTATCACCGAGCAAAAACCTGGGTCGACGATTGGCAACAATTAGTCAGTGAAACCACGTCTACCTTTGGGGAAGTCAGCGGCATATTACGTATTGGTGCGCCATTGGTGACAGGGAACCGTTTTCTGGTCAACTTTATTGCTGAGTTTCTTGAGATTTATCCGAAAATCAAGGTTGAGCTCACCACCTTGACCCCAGGACAGCTCCCTGATCTTAATCTTGATGTGGTGATCAGCCGCGAGCTCGAGTACTTCAACTCTGCCAGCTATATTGCGGCAAAGCTGTTTGATTTTCAGCCTGGCTTTTTTGCCTCACCCACCTATCTTGCTCGGCACGCGCCGATAACCCACCCTGACCAACTAAGCCAACATAATATTTTGCTCTATGGTCACTCCCATCAGCCTCAAGAGCGGGTCTTCGAAGATGGCACACGTTTGCAGTTATCGGGGAACTTTGTCTCGCCTAACCCTGAAGCCTTAGTGAGCGCCGCGGTCATTGGCATGGGCATTATTTTAGGAGGGGCTGGCACCGTGCAAAAAGAAATTGATCAGGGCTTATTGGTTCCCGTATTGCCTGCACTCAAGCAGCCACGCTCATCGGCTTATGCGTATTACCCCAAGTTGGAATACAACCACACGAAGACCAAGCTATTTATCGATTTTATTAAACAAAAAGTTAAACAGTTGTACAT
>NZ_MUFI01000002.1:0-124959 GCF_001996265.1 Salinivibrio sp. MA440 | reverse complement strand
ACTAAAAAGCATAATTGCGAATAGCTATTATTCCCTGACTATCCGCATTAAAAGCACGCTAAATCATAACCTTAAATCGTCGTTTTTTACATTTGTATATGCATAAAGATTGCATACAAAAATTTGACCTTTGCGGGGTTTCCCGTTAATTTGGAAGGTCGCTGAGTCGTGTTTTCCCCTTATTTGATTCGGTTATTGTTTTTAAAAACAGCTAGTTAAATAACCAATAACCGACAAATCTCGTTAAAAAATCACAACATAACGGGAGCATAGTCACAAGGCTAAGCCCGCTCAGAGTGGTCAGGAGGATCACGACAATAAATGCAATCACTGCGCATCACGCAGTAGCAAGGGAGAATTGCAATGTCGCTGTACAACCCAATGCTGGAAAAAGATAACTGTGGTTTTGGCCTTATTGCCCACCAAGAGGGAGAGCCAAGCCACAAACTGGTTCGTACCGCTATCGCTGCACTTGACCGCATGACCCACCGAGGTGGTATCAACTCAGACGGTAAGACAGGCGATGGTTGTGGATTGCTGCTGCAAAAGCCAGACCGCTTTTTCCGCCTTATCGCTGAGCAAAATCAATGGAAGCTTAGCCGCCTTTACGCGGTCGGCATGATTTTTCTAAGCGCCGATCCAGCTAAAGCCCAACAAGCCAAACAACGCTTCGAGCAAGAAATCAACGCTGAAACCCTTTCAGTGGTGGGATGGCGAACGGTACCGACCAATCCTGACGTACTTGGAGACATCGCCAAACAGTCTCAACCGGTGATTGAGCAAGTCTTTATCAATGGTCCAGCCGGCTGGCGAGCTCGCGATCTCGAACGTCGCCTTTACATTGCACGTCGTCGCGCCGAAAAGGCCCTCACCGATGATGCAGATTTTTATGTGACCAGCTTGTCGACCCAAACCATTGTCTATAAAGGACTGTGTATGCCGGCAGATCTGCCGCGCTTTTACACTGATTTGGCCGATCTTCGCCTTGAGTCGTCGATTTGTTTGTTCCACCAGCGTTTTAGTACCAATACGCAGCCGCGCTGGCCGCTTGCCCAACCTTTCCGCTACCTCGCACACAATGGTGAAATCAACACCATTGAAGGGAATCGCCAGTGGGCGCGGACCCGTGCGTATAAGTTTAACTCGCCATTATTGCCAGATTTATACCAAGCGGCGCCATTTGTGAATGAATCCGGTTCAGACTCATCCAGCCTCGATAACATGATGGAAGTCTTTCTTGCCGGTGGTATGGACTTGTTCCGAGCCATGCGCCTGCTTGTGCCGCCTGCTTGGCAAAATCATCCAGATATGGATGATGAGCTCCGCGCATTCTATGATTTTAATTCGATGCATATGGAGCCTTGGGATGGCCCAGCCGGCATTGTGATGTCAGACGGTCGCTACGCGGCCTGTAACCTTGACCGAAACGGTCTGCGTCCAGCGCGTTATGTGATCACCAAAGATAAATTTATTACCTTGGCATCTGAAGTCGGCATCTGGGATTACGCACCGGATGAAGTTGAAGAAAAAGGGCGTGTCGGGCCAGGCGAGTTGCTGGTCATTGATACACGAGAAGGCAAAATTTGGCACTCGGGTGAAATCGATAATGAGCTCAAAAGCCGCCACCCCTATCGCGAATGGCTCGATCAACATGTCCGTCGCCTGACGCCTTTTGAAGATCTGGATCCACAAACCAGTGAAGGCAGCCGCAACTTGCAAGATGGTCAGCTCAAGACGTATCAAAAGCTGTTTGGTATGTCGAACGAAGAGATTGATCAGGTAGTCAAGGTCTTGGGTGATATCGGCCAAGAAGCGACCGGCTCCATGGGCGATGACACACCAATGGCGGTGCTTTCTTCGCGTCCGCGCTGTGTCAGTGACTATTTCCGGCAAAAATTTGCTCAGGTCACCAATCCACCTATCGATCCGTTACGGGAAAATCACGTGATGTCATTGGCGACCTGTATCGGTCGCGAGATGAACGTCTTTTGCGAGACCGATGGCCATGCCGAACGGGTTGCCTTTAAATCGCCCGTACTGCTGTTTTCGGATCTGATCCAGTTACTCGAGCTGGACGACACCTATTACCGCAATACGGTTCTCGATATTAACTACAACCCGAACGAGAAAGATCTTCACCAAGCGATCCTTGACCTTTGTGATCAAGCTGAGCGCTGTGTCCGCGATGGCACCGTCTTGGTCGTGCTGTCCGATCGCAGTATTCACAAAGACACGCTCCCAATCCCAGCCGCCATGGCCGTCGGTGCAGTGCAAAAACGTTTGGTCAGCAAGAACCTGCGCTGTGATGCCAACATCATCATCGAAACCGGTAGCGCTCGTGATGCCCATCAGTTTGCGGTGTTACTCGGTTTTGGCGCCACCGCGGTTTATCCCTATTTAGCCTACGAAACTTTGGCTAATTTGGTCGATATTGGTGCGGTCAACCAACCTTATCGTGACGTCATGGTTAACTTCCGTAATGGCATCAATAAAGGCCTTTACAAAATCATGTCGAAAATGGGGATCTCGACCATTGCGTCTTACCGCTGCTCGCAACTGTTTGAAGCCGTAGGTCTGCATGACGATGTCATTGAACTTTGCTTTAAAGGCGTCGCGAGTCGGATTCAAGGGGCAAATTTTGACGATTTCCAACAAGACCTCATCAACCTTGCCCGTCGCGCGTGGATTAAACGCAAACCGCTTGAGCACGGTGGCTTGCTCAAATATGTGCATGACGGTGAGTACCATGCTTATAACCCCGATGTAGTGACCAACTTGCAAAGCGCAGTCCGCTCGGGTGAAACCATGGATTACAAAACCTACGCCAACACGGTCAATGAACGTCCGGTCGCGACCTTGCGTGACTTAATGCGCTTGAAAAAAGCACAAACGCCGCTTGCACTCGAGCGCGTAGAACCCGCGACCGAGCTGTTTAAACGCTTTGATTCAGCCGCTATGTCAATTGGCGCTTTAAGTCCAGAAGCCCATGAAGCTCTCGCCATTGCCATGAACCGTCTAGGCGGTCACTCCAACTCTGGAGAAGGCGGTGAAGATCCACGTCGCTTCAATAGCGAGCGTAATTCTCGGATCAAACAAATTGCCTCGGGCCGCTTTGGCGTCACCCCGCACTACTTAACTAATGCCGATGTGCTGCAAATCAAGGTCGCGCAAGGTGCGAAACCGGGCGAAGGCGGGCAGCTACCAGGGCATAAAGTGACCGCAGAGATCGCGAAACTGCGCTTTTCCGTGCCTGGAGTCACCCTGATTTCGCCGCCGCCTCATCATGATATTTACTCAATTGAAGATTTAGCGCAGCTGATCTTCGACTTAAAACAAGTGAATCCGCAGGCACTGGTCTCGGTTAAGCTGGTCTCGGAACCAGGTGTTGGCACCATTGCCACTGGCGTCGCGAAAGCCTATGCCGATCTGATTACCATTTCGGGTTACGATGGCGGTACCGGTGCCAGCCCGCTGACATCGGTGAAGTATGCAGGTAGCCCTTGGGAGCTCGGCCTAGCCGAAACCCAGCAAGCTTTGGTGGAAAATGGCTTACGCCACAAAATTCGCCTGCAAGTTGATGGCGGCTTGAAAACCGGTCTCGACATTATTAAAGCGGCGATTTTAGGCGCAGAAAGTTTCGGCTTTGGTACCGCCCCCATGGTGGCACTCGGTTGTAAATATCTGCGAATTTGCCATCTCAACAATTGCGCGACCGGTGTGGCAACCCAGGATGAAACCTTGCGTCGCGATCACTTTAAAGGCCTCCCCGAACAGGTGATGAATTTCTTCAAAGGCCTGGGTGAAGAGGTGCGCGAACTGCTCGCTGAGCTCAGGGTCGAGAAACTCACCGATCTGATTGGCCGTACCGACTTATTAGAGGCAGTTGAAGGCTTTACCGCCAAACAGTTGAAACTGGATTTAAGCCATATCCTTGAGGCGCCAACGCCTTGGCCGGGAAAAACCTTATATTGCAGTGAGCCGAATACGCCATTCGATAAAGCGGCGCTGAACCAGACTCTGCTGAGTGAACTGAGTGATGCGATTGAGGCGAATCGTAGCGCGAGTATTTACCGCTCGGTCCGTAATACCGACCGCTCAGTCGGTGCTAGCTTGTCAGGCGTCATCGCCAAACGCTATGGCAATGCCGGAATGGCAGCCAATCCGCTCGATATTCAACTGCAAGGCACCGCAGGCCAGTCTCTGGGGGTATGGAATGCCGCTGGAGTCAACATTACCCTCATCGGTGATGCCAACGATTATGTCGGTAAAGGCATGAGTGGCGGACAGATTGTCATCCGTCCACCGGTTGGATCGGCATTTGCCAGCCATGAGTCCACCATTATGGGTAACACCTGCCTGTATGGTGCAACGGGCGGCAAGCTCTTTGCTGCGGGTAAAGCAGGAGAGCGCTTTGCGGTACGCAACTCAGGCGTCCATGCCATTGTGGAAGGCGCAGGCGATAACGCATGTGAATACATGACAGGCGGTATTGTGGCAATTCTAGGGCGCACCGGTGTCAACTTTGGCGCTGGAATGACAGGCGGCTTTGCTTATGTGCTGGATGAAGAGGGCGACTTCCATGCCCATATCAATGCTGAATTGGTCGAGGCACTCTCACTGGAAGCTCTCACGATCCACCAAGAGCATTTACGTGGCTTAATTGCTCAGCATTTTGAGCTAACTGGCTCGGATCGTGCAAAACAGCTACTGGATGAGTTTGATCATTGGGTGCATCGCTTCTATTTGGTCAAACCCAAAGCGGCGGATGTGAATACTTTATTAGGCCATCAAAGTCGTAGCGCGACCGAGTTGCGCGTTCAGGCGCAATAAAAGGAGGGACCCATGAGCCAGAACATCTATCAGTTTATTGATGTCCAGCGCATTGATCCGCGCAAAAAAGCGATTGAAACGCGCAAGATTGAGTTCGTTGAGATCTATGAGCCTTTCACCGAGAAGGAAGTATCGGCCCAAGCAGATCGTTGCCTCGATTGTGGCAACCCGTATTGCGAATGGAAGTGCCCAGTACACAACTACATTCCGCAATGGCTAGAGCTTGCCAACCAAGGGCGGATTATTGAAGCGGTAGAACTGTCACATCAAACCAACAGCTTGCCAGAAGTCTGCGGCCGAGTCTGTCCGCAAGACCGTCTGTGCGAAGGTGACTGCACTCTCAACGACGATTTTGGTGCGGTGACTATCGGTAATGTCGAAAAATACATTACCGATAAAGCCTTTGAAATGGGCTGGAAGCCCGATATGTCACATGTCGAGTGGACCGAGAAAAAAGTGGCCGTGATTGGCGCAGGGCCTGCTGGTCTGGCATGCGCCGATGTGTTAGTACGCAATGGCGTTAAACCCGTCGTCTTTGATCGTTATCCTGAGATCGGTGGTTTGCTTACCTTTGGCATTCCTTCCTTTAAATTAGAAAAGGATGTCATGCGTCATCGTCAGCGCGTCTTTACCGAGATGGGTGTAGAGTTCCGCCTCAACACCGAAGTCGGCAAAGATATTGAGATGCAAACCCTCGTGGATGACTACGACGCGGTATTCTTAGGTGTGGGAACCTATCAATACATGCGTGCCGGGCTCGCGAATGAAGATGCGCCCGGTGTCTTTGATGCCCTGCCCTTTTTAGTCTCCAACACCTATAAAGTGATGGATCTGGATCATGCGCCCGACTTTATCGATATGGCAGGGAAACGTGTTGTGGTCCTCGGTGGCGGGGATACGGCTATGGACTGTGTGCGTACCTCGATTCGCCAACAAGCCGCTAGCGTCACCTGTGCTTATCGCCGTGACGAAGAAAACATGCCGGGTTCACGTCGAGAAGTTAAAAATGCGCGTGAAGAGGGCGTCAACTTTATGTTCAACCTGCAACCGCTTGGCATTGAAGTGGACGATAACGGCAATGTCCGTGGCGTCACCGTAGTGAAAACCCAATTGGGTGCCCCGGATGCCGCCGGCCGCCGTCGTCCCGAGCCGATTGAAGGCAGTGAACACATACTGGAAGCTGACGCGGTGATCATGGCTTTTGGTTTTCAGCCTCATGCAATGGAATGGTTGGAACCTTACGATGTCGCACTAGACGAACGAGGACGGATTCAGGCGCCTGCCAAAGGTGAGATCTTATACCAAACCACGAATCCGCGGATCTTTGCCGGCGGGGATGCAGTACGAGGATCCGACTTAGTGGTCACGGCTATCGATGAAGGCCGTAAAGCGGCGGAGGGGATCATGGATTACCTTGAAGTTTAAACGCGTTAAGATTAACGACAACATCAGAAGTGCCTCAAAGGAGGCACTTTTTTATTGTCTAATGTACACTAACGGCATTAACGCGCGAACAGGATTATAACCATGAAAATCGGCATTATTGGCGCAATGGAGCAAGAAGTCACTCTACTGCGCGACAAGCTAACCAACCTAACGACGCACCATGAGGGTGGTTGCACCTTCTACTCCGGCACCTTACACGGCCATGATATTGTTTTGTTGCAGTCGGGGATTGGTAAAGTAGCGGCGGCAATTGGCACCAGCTTGTTGCTTTCACAGCACCAGCCTGATTGGGTGATCAATACCGGCTCTGCGGGTGCTTTTGAGCCCTCGCTCAATGTCGGAGACGTCGTTGTGTCTTCTCAGGTTGGTTATCACGATGCGGACGCAACCGCATTTGGCTATCAAATGGGGCAGGTGCCACAGCAGCCGGCAGTATTTGAATCGGATGAAGCCTTAATGCAATTAGCTGAGAAAGCGGTCGACGCTGATACTCATGTGGTTCGCGGACTCATTTGTACCGCAGATACCTTCGTCCACACTGACGCACATCGTCAACATATCCACACTCACTTCCCCCAAGCCGTTGCCGCAGAAATGGAAGCGGCTGCCATTGCGCAAGTTTGTGCCCAGTTCAAAACACCTTTTGTGGTAGTACGTGCTATTTCTGACGTGGTCGCAGAAAAAGAGTCACCCATGTCTTTTGAAGAATTCTTGCCTCTGGCAGCAAAAAGCTCCTCCGCCATGGTCGAAAAAATGGTGACGATGATTAACGACTAACCCGACCACGATCATGGATGCTTTGCTTAACCCGCAACAATGGATACTATTCGCCGCCAACCACGGAAGCTTATGGGCGCTGTGGCTGGCGGTGCTGATCCACTGGTTACTGCCGCTCTCAACCCAGCACTCTCCTTTTCAATATTGGCAGCAGTATGCCGTATTGCTGGCGAGCCAAGTCAATAAAGATAACGATCCTAAACAGCAACGCAAACTCGCGGGTGGTCTCGCCTTGGCCTTGATGTGCGGCACCTTGGCTATTTTATTGATTGCCGCTCGTGAGCTCGTCTGGTCACGTCCACTCTTTGATGGGATTTTGCTTTGGCTCGCATTAGCGTGGCGACCGATTGACCAATTTGGACACGCACTCGCGCAGGCCATTGATGAGCATGATAAAGGTACCTCGCGTGCATTACTTGCGACACAGGTAAACCGAGACACTGAGTCCTTGTCATTGATCGGCATCGGTAAAGCCGGCGCCGAAACGCTGATCCTCGGCACGGCTCGGCATGGCGCCTGTGTGATCTTTTACTATGCGCTTGCCGGTGGCGTCGGTGCCCTTTTATATACCAGTGTGGTTCATCTCCATCGCGTCTGGTCACCCAGCCGACTAGCCTATTATCCATTCGGCCTTGCAACCGCACGATTACTCAACCTAGTCGACACCATTCCAATGTCGCTGTTTGCGCTCGTGTTGGCGCTAGGGCGTACGCCATGGACGCATCTCAAAGCTTGCTGGCAACAAGGCCGTCGTTGGCGCACGCCAGGACCGGGTTGGCTACTCGCCTGTGCGGGAAGCCGCTTTCAATTATCTCTCGGTGGCCCGGCTATCTATCAAGGCACGAAAACCCTCAGAACCAAAATTGGCTACGGGGTCACCCCGGCGTGTTACCACCTATTGCTTTTGCGTTTAAAATTAAAACACAGTGTTTTAATTTGGCTTGCGTTAAGCTCTTTGCTTCTTATTCTTTAAGGACTCGGATTGATGCCTCGTTTTCGCGCCCGCCTCGTGTTGCTTTTGGTATGTAGACCTGTGTTTCTCATCTCGCTTTGGGGACTGGCTTTCAGCGCTTATGCCACGTCACCTCGAGTGATCAGTCTTGCTCCTCATGCGACTGAGCTCGCCTATGCCGCAGGACTTGGTCCTCATCTAGTCGCAGCCAGCGCCTATAGTGATTACCCAGAGCAAGCAAAGTCTCTTGAACGCGTGGCCAATTACCGCGGGATAAAGTTAGAGCGCATTATCGCCCTAAAGCCTGATTTAATTTTAGCTTGGCGTGGCGGCAATCCGCCTAAACCGCTAGAAACTCTCGCTAAGATGGGATTTGAGATTCGTTACCTTAACCCCAACCAGCTTAGCGACATTGGCCAGTTTATTCGCGAGTTAGGCCGCTACAGTAAGACGGCTGATATCGCCACACGCAACGCAAAAGCCTTTGATAAAAAGCTCGCACAGCTCAAAGCGCGTTATCAGAACGCACCATCTGTCCGCTATTTTTATCTACTCAGCGATACGCCTTTAATGACCGCCAGTGATCGTGCTTGGCCGAGTCAGTTATTTCGCTTATGCGGCGGGGAAAATATTTTCGCCGAAAGCCCAGCCGCCTATCCGCAAGTGAATATGGAACAGGTGATCACTCGCTTACCACAAACGGTGTTCTACACCGGGGCGACATTGCCAGAATCTTGGCAATCGATGGCTGAATTAGTGCCCGATCACGCACAACGTTTTACCTGGCCACTGAATCCTGACTGGTTAACCCGCGCCACACCACGCGCATTGAATGCCGCAGAGCAAATTTGTACCGCCCTCGATAAAGTCCGTCACGCGCAATAGGACCTAGCATGACACAAACCATGATTCTGTATTTATTCGATTTATTTGGCACCGCCGTTTTTGCTATTTCAGGGGTGTTAGTCGCCGGTCGCTTAAGGATGGACCCCTTTGGCGTGGTGGTGTTGGCCTGTGCCACCGCCATTGGAGGAGGCACCGTCAGAGATATGGCCATGGGCGCCACACCAGCCTTTTGGATTACCGATACGCTTTATATTTGGGTGATATTAGCCACATGCGTGGCGACCATGCTGCTGATCCGCCATCCGCGCCGTCTACCTTGGTACGTACTGCCTTGCGCGGATGCGATTGGTTTAGCGGTCTTTGTCGGCATTGGGGTGGATAAAGCCCTAAGCTATGGTGCATCGCCACTTGTCGCGGTGATCATGGGGGTCATAACGGCCTGTGGCGGTGGCATTATTCGTGATGTGCTCGCGCGGGAAGTGCCTATGGTGCTGAGAACGGAAGTGTATGCAACGGCCTGTATTGCTGGCGGCATTGTCCATACTCTTGCTATCGAAGTGAGTCCAGACACAGTCACGGCATCGCTCGCCGGTATGCTCACCACCTTACTGATCCGTTTAGCGGCCATTCGCTGGCATTTATCTTTACCGCCGTTTGCGCTCGATAAATAGTGATAGCCATTAGTGTTAAGGTGTCGTGATATATGGCAAATGGTGGTTGAAATCTAGGCAGAACACCCTAATGTCATGGAGAACAGCCTAATAAAGGAGCCTCTATGATCAGCATTGCCATCATTTATCACTCTGAAGATGAACACACGCATGCACTCGCCACCACCATCGCAGAAGGCATTCATGCCGGCGATGCCGAGCCAGTGGTGTATCGCATTACATCAGAAATGATAGAAAACGGACGCTTTATCGATGATAAGCTGTTTGAAAAACTCAAAGAGGTCGACGCGATCATCTTTGGTGCTCCCACCTACATGGGTGGGCCAAGCGCACAATTTAAAGCCTTTGCCGATGCGTCCAGCCCAAGCTGGGAAACACAAGATTGGCGAGGAAAGTACGCGGCAGGCTTTACCGTAGGCACCTACCCAGGTGGCGATCAGCCCCAGACACTGCAGTATTTCCAAACCTTAGCCAGCCAGCATGACATGCTGTGGCTAAGCCTAGGCCGTGCCAATATCGGGGTAGAAAACATTAACCCAAGTGGCACAAGCCTTGGGGTGACTGCACACACTCCAGACGATGCCCAACTTAGCGAAGCCTGCCTACAAACGGCGTTTTACCTTGGTCAACACATGGTACGTGCACTAAAAGGCGTTTGGCATACCTAGTCAGTAAATCATGAGAAAAGCCCTCGCGAATTACGCGAGGGCTTTTCGTTATCAGCTAGTCATGCCTTTATACGTTACGTAGAGTCCCCTTTTAGGGGATCTCTAGCTTAACGTCACACGCGCAAACTTACGCTTACCCACTTGATATACGGCTTCACCCGCTGCTGGCACCAGCTTAGTGTCTTCCACTTTTTCGCCGTCAATTTTCACCGCACCTTGGCGGATCATACGCAGCGCGTCTGAGGTGGAATTTACCAGTCCCGCCTCTTTTAGCAAATTACCAATCGCAATACCTTGCTCAAAGGTAAAGCTTGGCATCTCATCTGGCATCGCCCCTTTTTGGAAACGATTGATAAAAGTTTGCTCGGCCGCGTCAGCATCGGCGTCTGAATGGAAACGGGCAATGATTTCTTTCGCCAGCAAGATCTTAATATCACGAGGGTTTTTACCCGCTTGAATATCTTGCTTAAACTGAGCCACTTCCTCGAGAGGGCGGAATGACAACAGCTCATAGTAATCCCACATGAGATCGTCAGAAATCGACATGATTTTACCAAACATATCATCTGGACGTTCGCTGACACCGATGTAGTTATGGGCCGATTTAGACATCTTTTTAACACCATCAAGCCCGACTAGTAGCGGCATCGTCATCACGACTTGCGGCTTTTGTCCCGCTTGCTTTTGCAGCTCACGCCCCATTAACAAGTTAAACTTTTGGTCGGTCCCGCCCAGCTCAACGTCCGCTTCCAACGCGACTGAATCGTAGCCTTGCAAGAGTGGGTAGATAAACTCATGAATAGCTATCGCTTGGTTGCTGGTATAACGCTTTTTAAAGTCATCACGCTCGAGCATACGCGCCACGGTTGAGCTCGCCGCGAGACGAATCATGCCATCGGTGCCTAATTCGCCCAGCCATTTAGAGTTAAACTCAATACGTGTTTTAGCAGGGTCTAAAATTTTATAGACCTGCTCTTTGTAGGTTTCTGCGTTTGCCAGTACCTGCTCACGTGTCAATGGCGGGCGCGTCGTGTTTTTACCACTCGGGTCGCCAACCATGCCGGTATAATCGCCAATCAAAAAAATCACTTCATGGCCAAGCGCTTGAAAAGCTCGGAGCTTATTTAAGATCACTGTGTGACCGAGGTGGATATCCGGTGCAGTAGGATCCGCACCGAGCTTAATGCGAAGAGGACGATCCTCTTTCAGCTTTGCCACCAGCTCGTCTTCCGGGATTACTTCATCAACGCCACGTTTTAGTTCTGCTAGCGCGGCTTCAAGGCTCGCCATAGTCTGTTGCTCCTACCTAATAGGCAAAAATGTGATAAACAGACATATTACTCGAATAGCGACAGTTTTTGAAACCAGTTAAACTGATAGAGTGTATACAGGGTGTGCGCAGTGGCTGCCATCAAAAAATGTGTGTGGTCTTTGTGTCAGCCGTGTCAAATCTACTTCAGGGCATCATCCCCAATAAAACCGATTGGGTGTCTGACTGTCATAACTTTATTCGTAGTGATTCAACATAGTCTTCATGCCGTTAAATAAACTCGCAGCCTTACCCAAGTTACATAAACTCATTATCGGTGCATTAAGTGCATTCGTGGTCTTATTAATGTTGGTGCCTGATGGCCCAAGCACCCCGCGCCCTCAACCCAATTTTGAACCGGGTAAGCACTACCCTGTCCCTGTGGATGCCGTCTCGTTACTGCCACCACAAGATGAAATGCCCGCACAGTTTAGCCGCACTATCCATTGGTCCACCTATGAGGTGCAACCGGGTGAAAGTATGGCGTTGCTGTTTAACCGCGCGGGCCTGAGCCCAACCGATCTCTATCGCCTCGTGAATGCCGATGAGCATACCCAGCGTTTGGCGTATCTGAATCCTGGTGATGAAGTACGTTTAGGCGTTGATGACAGCGGCGAGCTGGTGCAACTGATTCAGCCACGCGGTAGCAATGAAACCCTCATCGTCAATAAGATCGATGACACCTATCAATCTCGTATTGAAACCAAACACGTTGATACCCAGATAAATTTTGCCCGAGCGACCATTCAATCGAGCTTTTGGCAAGCCGCGTCAGGCGCAGGCCTCACTCCAAACCAAATCATGCAACTGGCGGGGATTTTCGGCTGGGATGTCGATTTTGCCCTCGATATTCGTAACGGAGACAGTTTTTCCGTCTTGTATGAAGAGGAGTTTGTCGAAGGTGAACATATTGGCAGCGGTAATATTCTGGCAGCCACGTTCACCAACCGTGGTGAAACCTTTACCGCCGTGCGAGCAGAGAGTGGCAAATACTACACACCAACCGGTAAAGCGATGAAAAAAGCCTTCTTGCGCTCGCCGGTGAACTTTAGATATGTCAGTTCAAACTTTAATCCACGCCGTCTGCACCCAGTGACGGGTCGGGTCAAACCGCATCGCGGCACCGATTATGTCGCACCGGTTGGTACGCCTATCAAAGCGGCTGGTGACGGTATCGTGATGAAAGCGTCTTATAATCGCTTTAACGGCAATTATGTCTTTATCCGCCATAGCTCGACATACATCACTAAGTATTTGCACTTGACCAAACGCAAAGTGAAAACCGGCCAGCGCGTCAAACAAGGCGATATCGTCGGCACGCTTGGATCAACAGGGCGTGTTACGGGGGCGCACTTACATTACGAGTTCTTGGTCAATGGTGTGCATAAGAACCCACGCACCGTCGCATTGCCAGAAGCGAAATCCCTGCAAGGTAAAGACAAGCGAGAATTCGTTCGCTTGGCTGAATCTCGTATGGCACAGTTGAGCAAATTTAACCAGCTACTGGCGACAGTAGGCAACTTAAACCATTATAACCGTGGCGGTTAAACAGGCTATTGCGACAAAAAACGGCGCTACAGGGCGCCGTTTTTGTGATGGAACGAAAAGTCGTACGTTTTATCGCAGCCGAAAAATTAGACGCTAAATGATGCGCCACAGCCACACGTGGTGGTGGCATTCGGGTTATCAATGAAAAAGCGCGATCCTTCCAGCCCCTCGGTATAGTCGACTTTCCCACCCATTAAATACTGTAAACTCATGGGGTCCACTACCAACATCACGCCGCTTTTTTCGATCTCCATATCGCCTTCATTGACGTTTTCGTCAAAGGTAAAACCATACTGGAAGCCGCTACAGCCACCACCGGTAATGTAGACGCGTAGTTTCAGGTTTGGGTTTTCTTCTTCCTGAATCAGCGTCTTTACCTTGGTCGCCGCGGCCTCAGAAAACTCTAACGGCAAAGGTGCTTCGCTCATTGTTACCTCACATGCTCTTGGTGCTTAGTATTGGATTATCTAATACCTGAGTAAAGTGTTCAAGTATTGCGCGCTTGATCGCAATTGTGATCAGTACGTATTAATTGCCAAACTTGTTGCAATGAAATCATACTCTACCTCGCCAGTGTTCTGTATCTTTGGTTAAAATACACCGACGCAATTTAGGCGAAGCCTTACCTAACAGGATATGTCATGACCAAATCAGCACAACTTTTTCAACAAGCTAGACGCACCATTCCCGGTGGCGTGAATTCTCCCGTGCGTGCATTTGCCGGTGTCGGCGGTGACCCTGTCTTTATGGAGCGTGCTGACGGCGCGTACATCTTTGATGCCGACGGCAAAGCTTACATCGACTACGTTGGCTCGTGGGGCCCAATGATTCTCGGCCATAACCACGCCTCCATTCGAGAAGCTGTGGTTGATGCCGCCCAGCGTGGACTGAGCTTTGGTGCACCCACCGAAAGTGAAACCACTTTATCAGAACTGGTTGCTGAGCTTGTTCCATCCATGGAAATGGTGCGTATGGTGAACTCTGGCACCGAAGCGACCATGAGTGCCATTCGTCTCGCGCGCGGCTATAGCAAACGCGATAAGTTCATCAAATTTGAAGGCAACTATCATGGCCATGGTGACTGCTTACTCGTGAAAGCAGGCTCAGGCGCACTCACGCTCGGCGAGCCAAACTCCCCCGGGGTACCGGCAGATTTTGCCAAACACACGCTGACCTGCACCTATAACGATCTAGACTCGGTACGCCAAACGTTCGAGACTTACCCTGACGAGGTGGCTTGTATTATTGTCGAGCCAGTGTCCGGTAACATGAACTGTGTGCCACCACAGCCAGGTTTCTTACAAGGTTTACGCGCGCTATGCGATGAATTTGGTGCCCTGCTAATTTTTGATGAGGTGATGACGGGCTTTCGCGTGGCACTTGGCGGCGCACAAGCCTATTACGACGTCAAACCTGACTTGACTACCCTAGGTAAAATCGTCGGTGGTGGCATGCCTGTAGGTGCATTTGGTGGTCGTCGCGATGTGATGGAATACTTAGCACCGACCGGTCCGGTTTATCAGGCGGGCACCTTGGCCGGTAACCCGGTCGCCATGGCAGCTGGTTTCGCGTGTCTTAGTGAACTACGTCAACCAGGCAATCATGATTACCTCAATAGTGTCACCAAACAACTTGCTGAGGGCTTTAAAGCCTTGGCCGACAAACACGGTATTCCATTAGCGACCAACCGAGCCGGTGCAATGTTTGGTTTTTTCTTTACGGACCAAGACACAGTCACTTGCTTCAAAGACGTGCAGCAGTGCGATACTGAGCGCTTTAAGCGTTTCTTCCACTTAATGCTCGAGCAAGGTATCTATCTCGCACCGTCTGCGTTTGAAGCCTGCTTTACCTGCTTGGCGCACGGCCAAAAGGAAATTGATGCGACACTGGCAGCTGCTGACCACGCCTTCGCTACGCTCGCGGCACAAGGCTAACCAAGGGCGTATAGCCCAGTCATAGCGGTTGCGCCTAATAACAAAAAGCCCCGCTCATCGTGCATGCGGGGCTTTTTATTCACCGGAATCGTGGGCTAGGATCAGAAAATAGACCGCCCAATCCGAGCAGATAACAGCTCTAAAGCGGCGGTGCCTGCTAACGAGTTACCCGATGGATCCAGTTCTGGCGACCAAACGGCAATCGACATTTCGCCTGGCACAATTGCAATAATCCCACCACCAACGCCAGACTTGCCAGGCATACCAACACGGTAGGCAAACTCACCCGCACCATCATACAAGCCACACGTCGCTAAGAGCGCATTCATTTGCTTGCTTTGCGTCGGCGTTAAAATCCGCGTTTTTCCCGATAAAGGCGTTCCTTGATTCGCCAGGTAGAAAAAGGCTTTGGCCAAATCAACACAACTCATTTCTAATGCACAATAGTGGAAATAATTAGTTAAAACCGGCACCACCTCATTGTCAAAATTGCCAAACGCACGCATCAGATAAGCAATTGCCGCATTGCGATCACTGTGCTGCATTTCTGAATCCGCAACCACCTTGTCATAACAAAGATGGGGGTTGTCCGCTAACTGACGCACAAACTCTAACATCCGCTGGCGAGGGGCTGATTGACGCGTATGCAGCATATCACTGACGACTAAGGCGCCAGCGTTGATAAACGGATTACGCGGGATCCCCTGCTCCATCTCAAGCTGGATTAATGAGTTAAAAGCCTGGCCAGAGGGCTCTTTACCAACCCGTGTCCATATTTCTTCCGCGCGATAATTTTGCATTGCCAATGTCAGGCTTAACGCTTTAGAAATCGACTGGATAGAAAAGGCTTCGTCCGCGTCACCGGCGGTGATCAGGTCGCCATCGTTGTAGCAAACCGCAATACCGAGTTTATGATTCGGCACATCCGCAAGGGCTGGAATGTAATCAGCCACCTTACCGCGCCCCATTAAAGGACGGACATCCTCCAGGATTTGCGCTAACAGTTGAGAGCTTGGTTTCACCAACAGGATCCTTTTACAACAGGGGACAAAAAAGCCAACCTGAGGTTGGCTTTCCGCTTTCACTTATCTGCGCCGTCGCGCCTTAGCACATTAGGCTGTGCGTGTGTATTTGATATCCCATACACCATGACCCAGGCGCTGACCGCGCTGCTCAAATTTAGTCAGCGGGCGCTCTTCAGGACGAGGAACATAATAGCCCTCTTTTGCGATATTTTGATAGTGAGGCGCCGCTTCCATCACTTCGATCATGTGCTCAGCATAGTTTTCCCAGTCCGTCGCCATGTGGAATACGCCACCCATTTTTAGCTTGTCTCTTACCATTTCAGCGAACGGTAACTGCACAATACGGCGTTTGTGGTGACGTTTTTTATGCCATGGGTCAGGGAAGAAAAGTTGCACCGTGTCCAAACTTTCTTTCGGCAACATTTGCTCAAACACTTCGACCGCATCGTGGCACATCACACGCAGATTGGTGACACCGGCTTCACGCGCTGCCATTAAACAGGCGCCTACACCAGGGGTATGCACTTCAATACCCACAAAGTTCTTCTCAGGGGCATTTTTTGCCATTTCAACCAAAGAGGCGCCCATGCCAAAACCGATTTCTAACACCACAGGATTATCATTACCAAACACCTGCTGCCAATCAAGCTCGGTGGCGTCAAAGTCAATCCCCATGGTAGGCCAGGATTCGTTTAGCGCTTGCTCTTGCCCTTTCGTTAAACGGCCTTCGCGACGCACAAAACTGCGTACTTTACGAATAACTTTGCCATCCTCGGTGAGTTCGGTTTTAGTGACTTCAGTCATGATTGGGTGCCTGTGATGCAGTAGTAATGATGCCGGTAGCCGTCACCATCGATTGTTGGAAATCTAAACGGACTGCGCATTATGCAAAGTTTTTGCGATAGCGCAAGGTGGACGCGCTGATCCTATTAGTACGCCCTGTCGTTAGTGTACCCTGTGGCCTGCCTTTGTGCACGTGTGAGCAAAACAATAAGAGAGAACACAGTGAGTCAATCATTTTCCGATGCCATCTTAAACTGGTATGAGCAATATGGCCGTAAAACCTTACCGTGGCAGCAAAACAAAACGCCATATAAAGTCTGGCTCAGTGAGATTATGCTGCAACAGACCCAAGTAAGCACAGTAATCCCTTATTTTGAACGGTTTATGGCACGGTTTCCGACCGTTATCGACTTAGCGAATGCCGATCAGGATGAAGTTCTTCATTTATGGACGGGGTTAGGGTATTACGCCCGTGCCCGCAACCTTCACAAAGCGGCACAAGTGATTGCCAACCACCATGATGGCGTATTTCCTACCACGCTCGATGAGGTCATGGCGCTCCCAGGTGTCGGCCGCTCAACCGCCGGCGCCGTGCTTTCTTTGTCGCTCAGTCAACCGCACCCCATTTTAGACGGCAACGTCAAACGCACCTTAGCGCGCTGTTTTGCCGTCGAAGGTTGGCCGGGTAAAAAGCCGGTAGAAAACAAGCTATGGGAGATTGCCGAAACACTCACGCCCACCACAGATACCGACAAGTACAACCAAGCCATGATGGATATGGGCGCGATGGTTTGTACGCGAAGCAAGCCTAAGTGTGAACTTTGCCCTGTTGCCGACCGCTGCGAGGCACGTGCACAAGGTCGGCAAATGGATTTTCCTGGCAAAAAACCGAAAAAAACCTTACCGGTCAAACAAACCAGTTTTTTGCTGATCCAGTATCAAGATGAAATCTGGTTAGAGCAACGACCACCAAGCGGTCTTTGGGGCGGGTTATGGTGCTTGCCTGAAGCGGCTGAGCACACGCTCGAGGCCGATATTGCCGATAAGCTAYATAATATCAAACCGGTCAAAACTGAGGTCTTAACCGCGTTTAGACATACCTTCAGTCACTTTCACTTAGATATTGTACCGATTAAAGTCTCGGTGGCTGAGCGACCGCAGATCATCATGGAAGCCAACCAAGGGCTTTGGTATAACTTATCACAACCTGCAAAAGTAGGATTAGCGGCCCCAGTGAAAAAGCTGTTAACCTTGCTTGAACATGAGCGCCAACAATCTCTAACCGGCGATGACAAGGAGCCTAGATTATGAGCCGTACCGTATTTTGCCAACGTCTCCAAAAAGAAGCCGATGGACTCGATTTTCAACTCTACCCGGGAGAGTTGGGCAAACGCATTTATGACAATATTTGCAAAGAAGCCTGGGCGGAATGGCAAAAAAAGCAAACCATGCTTATCAATGAAAAGAAGCTCAATATGATGGATCCTGAACATCGTAAGATCATTGAACAAGAAATGGTCAATTTTTTGTTTGAAGGAAAAGACGTGCAAATCGATGGCTATGTGCCACCCGAAGCGTAAATTCCGTGGTGTCGCCCACAGCTAGGCGGCTTGACCACAGCAACGCACCCGCATTGTGTTACGCTCAATGCGGGTGTTTTTTTATCCTAATGCAATCAAAAATGACACGAATACTCTGTTTGTTAGTGTGCTGTTATGGCGCGTTGCTTTCCGGCTGCAGCCGAGAGAGCGTCGAAAAATATGTGGGCGTGGATTACCAAACGACTAACCGGTTTGCGAAAAATCTAGCGCCTATTCCAGGGCAATTCGAAAAAGATATCGACGCCCTGAATCAGCTTATCAGCCAATTTACTGGCAAAATCGAAGTCCGCTGGGGCGAAGATCAAGTCTTTGTTTCCGGAAAACGTGACTACGTCAAATACACGGATAATTACAAAAGTCGCGCACGAATCGACTTTGAACGCGGTGTGATCCAAGTGGAAACCGTCGCAACTGACGATCCGAAAGATCACCTCAGACAAGCCATTGTCACCACCCTATTAACCCCGCGCGATCCTGCTTCTGTGGATCTTTACTCTGCAGCAAAAGTTCCGCTGACGGGACGCCCATTTCTCGAAGGGCAAGTGGTTGATCACGAAGGTAAAGCCATCACCTGGCAATGGCGCGCCAATCGCTTTGCTGACTATCTTATTGACCGGCGGCTAAAGAAAAAACAGGTCCGTTTTCAAAACATGTATTTTGTCACTATTCCTATGGTGACGGATCACGCCGCACAACGCAGCTATCAATATGCGGATATTGTCCGTCGTGCCTCTGAACGTTACGGCATCTCTGAAAAGCTGATTTATGCCATTATTAAAACCGAGAGTAGCTTTAACCCGTATGCTGTGAGCTGGGCCAACGCCTATGGATTGATGCAAGTGGTCCCGAAAACGGCGGGACGCGATGTATTCAAACTGGTAAAAAAACGTCGTGGCCAGCCCACACCTGAGTACCTTTTTGATCCAGAAAAGAACATTGATATGGGAACCGCCTATTTCTATATTCTCAAAAATCGCTATCTCAAAGCGGTGCGAGACCCACTTTCTTTACACTACAGTATGATTTCCGCTTATAACGGCGGCACCGGTAATGTGCTACTGACCTTTGATAATAACCGCGAGCGTGCAATGCAAGACCTGAACCGTTTAAAACCTAACCAAGTCTACTGGGCGCTAACCCATCGCCACCCCTCTTCGGAGTCAAGACGCTACTTACAAAAGGTCACACGCTATCAAAAAGACTTCGCGCAACTTCCCCAGTAAACCGCGATAAGGGTCGAATTTTTGCGTGTTTTTATCGCACTTCGCTGTCTTTTTATCCAAACAATGCGATATCCGGACTTTTTTCAAAAAAACAGTTGACGGTGAGACCGAAAATCCGTTTAATAGCGCCCCGTTAGCCCGGATAGCTCAGTCGGTAGAGCAGGGGATTGAAAATCCCCGTGTCGGTGGTTCGATTCCGCCTCCGGGCACCATATAATGAAATAATGGTGTGACACACAGTATTTCGCGATTTGTGTGCCGGCTTAGCTCAGTTGGTAGAGCAACTGACTTGTAATCAGTAGGTCGCCAGTTCGACTCCGGCAGCCGGCACCATTGCCTCGATAGCTCAGTTGGTAGAGCAGGGGATTGAAAATCCCCGTGTCGGTGGTTCGATTCCGCCTCGAGGCACCATTATTCCCCCATAGTTCAGTTGGTAGAACGGCGGACTGTTAATCCGTATGTCACTGGTTCGAGTCCAGTTGGGGGAGCCACTTTTAAAGAAAGCGCTAGTCCGAAGGCTAGCGCTTTTTTGAAGTTTACATGTTATAACATGTAAAACGCCCGGATAGCTCAGTCGGTAGAGCAGGGGATTGAAAATCCCCGTGTCGGTGGTTCGATTCCGCCTCCGGGCACCATATTAGAAATAGCCCTACTCTCTCGAGTGGGGCTTTTTTTATGCTAATCTATGTGCTAATTCTTTCTTCTCATGATTTCTCATCTCATGGAACGAGTGCCGTATCCACATGTCAGCTAGCATCAAACTGTCTACAGACAGACTTCAAGCCGGTCTTTATATCAAACTCCCCTTAAAATGGCGTGAGCACCCTTTTATGCTCAACCGCTTTCAAATCGAGAGTGACGCCCAAGCTAAGCTGATACGCTCTCTACCCACGAGCTTTGTTTATTACTATCCAGATAAAAGTACCGCCGTGCCCTTGCCTGCGCTGGTAGAAAAAAAAGAAAATCCAGATGAAATCGACCCAAACGCGGTCAGCCGAGACAAAGAGGCAATGGAGCGAGAAAAACAACAGCGCATAGAAGAACAGCGTCGCTTTCATGCTCGGATCCAAAAAGTGCAGAAACACTATCAGCGTTCAATGGCACAACTACGTGCTATCAATATGAAAGCCTCAAACCGCCCTCAGGCAGCCAACGAGGATGTTCGTATGCTGGTTGATAGTATGATGCTATTTGGCAGTGAATCGAATGTCACCTTGCATCTGATGGATGATCCGACATTGGCGGAAGATATGTATGCGCACTCGCTAAACGTTGCCGTCTTAGCTTTAATGGTGGCACGCAGTCATGGCTATAACAACGATCAGATTCGCTCCCTTATGACAGGCGCGATATTGCATGACATTAGGACCAAAAAAGTCCCCTCTGCGATTGTCCGTAAAAAAGAGCGTTTAACCGACCCTGAAATGAACTACTACCGTCAGCACGTGAACTATGGCGCGGAATTAGTAGCAGACATGGACGAATGCACGCCCGAAGTCGAGGCTATCATTGCTCAACATCATGAATTTGCCGATGGTAGTGGGTTTCCAAAAGGTCTGAATGGTGATGAGATTGAGGAGCCTGCGCAGATTGTTGGCATGGTTAACTTTTTCGATCGCTTATGCCGCCCACAGTTTGGTGCGCCAGCTCGTATGCCCTTTGCGGCTTTGTCTCACTTGTTTAAAGAGAATAAAGCGAAGTTTAACCCGCGTCTGCTAGCGTTATTCGTCAAGATGATGGGCGTCTACCCACCCGGTACAGTGGTTAAACTCTCTAATGAGGAAGTCGGTATTATTATTTCGGTTAACAGCACCGCACTGCTCAAACCAAATGTGATGATTTATGATCCCGACATTCCGTCGGATCAAGCGACCATTATTGACATGCGTGATAGTGAACTAGAGATAGACACGGCCGTGCCTATCTCTAAACTCCCTGAGGAGGTGAAAGCGTACTTAAAACCAAGGACACGTATTTCGTACTTTATGGATGCAGACAGTTAGTGATTCGCGGTCTCTGTCTTGTCCGCTTTTTCCGTCGCACGCTGTAAATCGACCATGAAGTTATCAATCAAGCGTGTGGTACCGAGGTAGGCCGCCACCAAAATAACCGCTTGGCGGCTATTATCAGTGATCGTCCCTAGCGAGTCAGCATCGCGGATGTAGAACTCGTCGGGCTGAAGACCCGCAGCACGCAGCTGATCGTGCGCATCCTCAATCAGATCATCCAGATCACGCCGTCCATTACGCATTTGCGCACTCATCCAACGCATCGTTTTTGCGAGCACAGGGGCACGCTGGCGCTCATCCACGGTTAAATTGTTATTGCGAGAGCTCATGGCTAAGCCATCGCTTTCACGCACGGTTGGCACACCAATAATATCAATCGGCATCGCCATATCTGTAACCATTTTGCGGATGACAGCAAGCTGCTGGAAATCTTTTTCCCCAAAACACGCTACATTAGGCTGCACGAGGTTGAATAACTTAGTCACCACGGTCGCGACACCACGAAAATGGCCCGGACGAGACGCGCCCTCTAGCATGGATGAGAGTTTTGGTACCTCAACCGCTGTATGTGCCTCAAGGCCGTGAGGATAGAGGGTATCCGCGCTTGGCGTAAAGACAAGATCGACGCCTTCTTCACGCAACTTGGTTAAGTCATCATCCAAGGTGCGCGGGTAGTTAGCCAGATCGTCAGCGCGATCAAATTGCATGGGATTAACAAATATACTAACCACCACCACATCTCCCTGCTCTCGGGCTTTGCGGACTAAGGTTAAGTGGCCTTGATGTAAGTTTCCCATGGTGGGCACAAACGCAATACGCTTGGCCGCTTTTTGCCACTGGCCGACGTGATCGCGCAGTGGCGCAACCTCAGAAATTATCTGCATACTCGGTCTCTCTATTTAAACGTGTGGGCGGGACCGGGAAATTCGCCGCTCGCCACTTCTTGCACGTACTTGGCCACCGCTTCGCGGGCATCACCTGTTTCTGCCAAATAGTTTTTCGAGAATTTGGGCATATAGTTAGCCGATACGCCAAGCATATCGTGCATGACCAAAATCTGACCATCGGTGTCACTGCCGGCTCCAATACCGATGACAGGTACCGAGACGGTGTCGGTAATCCGCTTGGCGAGTGACGCTGGTACGCACTCAAGTAGGATGATTTGTGCACCTGCCTGCTCTAGTGCAACGGCGTCGGCCACCATCTGTTCGGCTTTTTCATCGTCACGCCCTTGCACGCGAAAGCCGCCGAAGATATTCACCGATTGCGGTGTCAGGCCCAGGTGCGCGCAAACCGGCACCGCACGTTCAGTCAACATTTTTACGGTTGGTGCTAACCAGGCACCGCCCTCAATTTTGACCATGTTGGCGCCCGCTTTCATCAATTCAGCGGCATTCGTACACGCCTGCTCGGGGGTTGTACAGCTCATAAATGGCATATCGGCCATTAACAAGCTATTCGGGCTGCCTGCACGCACGCAACGCGTATGATAGGCCAAATCGGCAACGGATACGGATAAGGTATCGCTTTTCCCTTGTAGCACCATACCTAAGGAGTCGCCCACCAGCAAAACAGGGACATCCTGTTGCTCGAACAGCTGAGCAAAGCTCGCATCATAGGCGGTAAGGGATGCAAACTTTTGTCCTTGTTGCTTCCATGTGATCAGATCAGTAATTGTGATTTTTTTCATTGTGTCTCCCAAAGCCTGAAACTGGGGCCCACCGATTAAGCGTGATCGCAGATACGGGTTAAACCGTTACGATCCACGCGCGTCAGGCACGCGGCGAGCGTACTGCCATCCGGCAAGCACAAGTCGGGGGCGATGTCGGCAAGTGGATAAAGCACGAACTCACGTACTTTCATGCCGTAATGTGGCACCGTCAGTCGTGGATGCTCGATAACACGGTCACCATAAAGCAAAATGTCGAGATCTAAGGTTCTTGGGCCCCAACGTTCTGCTTTGCGTTCCCTGCCATAATCAAGCTCAATCGCTTGCGTGGCATCCAATAGTGTCAGAGGGTCAAGGTAGGTGTCCAGCGCAGCCACTGCATTGACATAATCAGGCTGATCCGCTGGCCCCATTGGCCGACTGGTATAAAGAGAAGACACGGCCACCCAAGAACTTTGCGGCAGTGTTTTTAGTGCCGCAATCGCCTGTTGTGCTTTTTTTATCGGCTCACCTAGGTTGCTGCCAATCGCTATATACACTCGGTTCATGCGTCTGAGTTCGACTGCGGTTTGCGCCGACGCGGCGGCCCTTTACGACGGCGTGATTTAGGAGAGCGCGTGTTGCTAACCTTATTGATCGCACGCACCATTTTTTGACGCCCACCCTGATCGGCGCGTTGAAAGTCTCGCCACCACGCACACAATGCTTCCGTGTCATCACCTTCTACCGCACCGCGCATTTCTAGCAAATCAAACGCCGCGCGGAATTTTTTCTCTTCCAACGTTTTGAATGCGCGCGCTCCCGTACGACGGGTCATGCGCATTTGTAATTGCCAGACTTCTCGCACCATCGCGGTAAAACGGCGAGGGATGGCAACGGTTTTTACTTGTTCGTCAACAATATCACTCGCCGCTACCATAAAAGCATCGTAGTAACTTAAACCACTTTCAAACGCCATTTCTTCAGCACGTGTCACCAAGGGATACCAAAGCATCGCCGCAAATAAGAAAGCGGGATTGATGCGCTGATCGTTAGCAACGCGTTTATCCGTTGAACGTAACACCTGCTCAAGCATTTGTTCAGTTTGACTGGTTTGCGCTTCAGTAAAGTGGGCCGCGACCGCAGGGAAAAGCTGCTGAAATAAGTTGTACTCACGCAGCATTTGGTAGGTTGCAAGCCCCTGCCCCGCTTGCAGCAGCTTTAAGCTTTCTTCAAACATACGTGCCGCGGGAATGTCTTGTAATAAGGGCGCCAACTCAACCATCGGTGCCGCGGTTGCATCATTAATGGTCATGTCCAGCTTCACCGCAAAACGCACGGCTCGAAGCATACGTACCGGATCTTCTCGATAGCGCGTTTCTGGGTCCCCGATCAGGCGAACAATGCGATTGTTTAGATCGTCCAGTCCACCGGCATAATCACGAATAGAGAAGTCAGCAATGTTGTAATACAGTCCATTAATGGTGAAGTCGCGGCGCTGCGCATCTTCATCAATGGTGCCGTAGACATTATCGCGCAGCAGCATACCGTCTTCAGAACGTGCTGTTTGCTTGTCTTTTTTGTCTGGCTCGCTTTTACCGTGATGACCTCGAAAGGTTGCCACTTCAATCACATCTCGTCCAAACAAAATATGGGCAAGGCGAAAACGGCGGCCAATCAGACGACAATTACGGAATAACTTTCGCACCTCATCCGGTGTGGCATTGGTGGCGATATCAAAGTCTTTGGGTTCGCGATCCAATAGCAGATCGCGCACCCCTCCGCCAACGAGGTACGCTTCATAGCCCGCTTTATGCAGGCGATAGAGCACTTTCAGCGCATTTTCGCTGATACCTTTGCGCGAAATGCCGTGTGCTTTGCGGGGGATAACTTCCAACTTAAGATCCTCAATTGCTCGTGTTTTACCATCACGATTCAGAACCTTACGGCAAAAGCTGGTCACTCGATTAAAGATAGCTCACCTCATATTTGATTGTTCGGGCCATGAAACAGCGGCATATAATATATCAGGGTGGGCCATTTTAGAATGCTGTCGTCACTTCCGTTTGTTTGGGTAAGTGCGTCAACGACCACGTATTGACCGCAAGATTTAGTAATTCAGTAGGCGTTGCCACCTTTTCCTCTGCGACTGCGTGTAAACCAAGAAACCGCATCGCTGCACGTAACGCAGGCAGCGGGGCTTGATTATCAATAGCTGGCGCACGATTTTGTTTCGATAGTTTTTGCCCCTCCGCATTTAATGCCAACGGGAGGTGCAGGTAGTACGGCAGTCGCGCGCCTAACAGACGATATAATCCAATATGGCGTCCCGTTGGAACAATTAAATCCGCCCCTCGGACAATGTCTGTGACCCCTTGGTCAATATCGTCTAACACGACGGCAAGATTATACGCATAGAGCCCATCTCGGCGCTTAATGATAAAGTCTTCGTTAGCCAATTGCTGATCAAGAGGCAACGAACCATGCAGTCGATCGTTAAACGCTAACACTTCAACCGGACTTTTTAGCCTCACCGCAGCGTGTTCAGCCGCTTTGTTTTTATCTCGGCACCAACCTGGATAGACGCCACCTGCCTGTTTAATTTGACGCCGTGTACACGTGCAATAATACGCGCGCCCTGACGCGAGCCAAGCATCAATTTGCGCCTGATAGTCACCTAGATGCTGGCTTTGATAACGAACCGCACCATCCCAATATAGGCCGTACGCCTCAAGCGTGCGCAGAATCTCACTGGCCGCGCCCGGCTTTTCTCGTGGCGGATCGATATCTTCAATCCGTACCAGCCATCGGCCATGATGGGCACGAGCATCTAAATAAGAGCCCAGCGCAGCCACCAATGAGCCAAAGTGTAAAGGTCCTGATGGCGACGGCGCAAAACGACCGATATAAGCAGCGTGCGATGTCATGATAAACGAATGAACTCGGGTCTCAGCGCCATGGGCGGATAATGAATAGCGCAAATTGTACGGGGATCTTGCATGAACACAAGCGTCTACAAACACAAAAAGGGAGCCGAAGCTCCCTTTTGTTTTATGGGGTGATTACTATTTTGTGGGATGATAGCCGCCCGCGATATTTTTGCGCGCGACTCCCTCAGTGATGATTATCCCGCCATTTGCTTTTCTTTCAGCTCAGCGAGTGTTTTACAATCAATACATAGCTCGGCGGTTGGACGCGCTTCTAAGCGACGAACGCCAATCTCGATGCCACATGAGTCGCAAAAGCCAAAATCATCGTCTTCGATACGCTGGAGTGTCTTATCAATTTTCTTGATCAGCTTACGCTCACGATCTCGGTTACGTAACTCTAGGTTAAATTCCTCTTCCTGCGCTGCACGATCGACAGGATCGGGGAAATTTGCCGCCTCATCTTTCATATGATTCATGGTGCGGTCGACTTCTTCCCTGAGCTGATTACGCCATGCATTGAGGATTTTACGGAAATGCTCGAGCTGTGGCTCGCCCATATATTCCTCTCCAGGTTTCTCCTGGTATGGCTCTAATCCAGCTAAGGCCAGGATGCCCAGCGATTTCTTTTCTTTGCTTTCTGGCATTCAGCTTCTCCTAAAAAACCTTGACATGACACGTGTCTGTCAAATGAGGGCGCTATCTATAGCAGAAAGCCTTTAGGGTGGCAATCTTTGATTTACGCCCCGCAACGCCCAATGTGAACATGCTTACACTTTTGTTGTGTGAGCAACAAAAGGTACGGAATTAACCAGATTTAGCTCACTCGCTGACACCTGAGCTTGATAGCAAATGACTTCAACCCCCGAGGCCAGCGCATGATTGAGCAGCTGGTTATAATCCGGGTCGATATGGGGGGCTCCTGTGACTTTTTCAATCCCCGAGTGCAAAACAACAAACAATAAAACCGCGCGGTGTCCTTGTTCGACCATCGCAATAAGCTCACGGAGGTGTTTTTGTCCTCGCGTCGATACAGCATCAGGGAATGCGCCCCAACCATCACCCTCTAATAAAGTGACACTCTTCACTTCTATATAGCAGTCGGATTTGTCATCGTCACGTAACAGCAAATCAATACGGCTATTTTCGCTGCCATAGCGTACTTCTGTCTGTAATTGTGCATAACCGGCTAGTTCAGGAATACGGTCAGCTTGCACCGCTTCAACGGCCAAGGTATTGGCACGCGTGGTGTTCACGCAAATCCAATCTCCCTGCTGAGTATGATTGAGCTCCCAACTGTGTGGATACTTACGCTTCGGATTATTTGACGTCGAGTACCACACAGTATCTCCGGGCGTTGCACACCCGGTCATTGCGCCAGTATTGGCACAATGGATGGTCAGGCGCTCGCCATTGTCTAAGGTCACATCGGTCAAAAACCGTTTATAACGACGTACTAAGGTTGCCGACGCTAGTGGTGGGGAAAACTGCATCTGCCGTTCCTGCTGATGATTAACAAAGGCTGAATTGATGCAGGCATTGGTATAACGCCCGCCCCTCATTGTCTCGCGGTATCGATTCATCCGACGCGGAGGAAGACGAAGCATATAAGCCAAAGCGTTGACAGGCAAATATCTGTGTTGGCAAAGGTGGCAGGTGTAAGGCTTGTTGATGCTTAACGCCACGACGCAAGGTAATATGCGGAGTAAACGCATGACTGTCCGCTTTAGCGTGCCAAACAGGCAAGGTTTGTAAGTGATGGGCTAGATCAAACAATTCCGGCGGGGGTTGGTTGAACGTCACACACGCAATTTTCGGCTGCTCCCATACTTCAACATCTGAGGTAGTGAGAGAAAACGCAGGCAGAGCCAGGTTACTTGCCGCGGTTTGGAGCGCAGGGAGCTTAGTATCAGGGACCTCACCCAAAAACGCCAAGGTGAGATGTAAGTTCTGATCGGGCACCGCGCGCGCCTCACCACAAAGATGATGGTTGTAGCGAACAAGTTGCTCCCGAGCGGCTTGATTGGTTTTCTCGTCCAAACCTAATGCGAAAAATAGTCGCATGGGCTCTCCTTTTACACTCAGTCCGTTAAAATAGCGGCTTTGATTCTGACACAAAGGGCAAATTCTTGTCTCAGCTTCCGATTGATACCGTGATTCCTGACCTTATCGCCGGGCTATCAACGCATCCACAGATCATCGTCTCCGCGCCACCGGGGGCCGGGAAGTCAACACGCTTGCCACTCGCGCTGCTTGAGCAGACAACGCGAGAGGGAAAAATCGTGTTGCTGGAGCCGCGTCGGCTTGCGGCGCGCAATATTGCCCGCTTCCTCGCCCATCATTTGAATGAGCCTATCGGCCAAACGGTCGGGTTAAGAATGCGTGGCGAGACAAAAGTCAGTGCTAACACACGATTAGAAGTCGTGACCGAGGGGGTGATGACCCGCTTACTGCAAACTGACCCCATGCTCGACGGTGTGAACCTGATTTTATTCGACGAGTTTCACGAACGCAGTTTACATGCTGATCTTGCCCTCGCATTAAGCTTAGATTGCCAAGCAGGATTACGTGACGATCTGCGCTTGGTCGTCATGTCCGCCACCTTAGATAATCAAGCCTTATGTCAGTATTTGCCCAACGCACTCACACTCGCCACTGAGGGGCGCAGTTTCCCGATTCATTATCAATATCACCCGCTTTCACGGCACACATCGTGGGCAAGTGCTGTTGCCAGTGCGAGCTTGGATTTTATGGCTCAGCACAGCGGCTCGGCACTGCTTTTTCTTCCCGGTATGAGCGCAATTCGACAGGTTCATGAGGCCATTAAAGGGCGCCTTGCTAATGACATGGATCTCCACTTACTCCACGGCAGCCTTGATATTTCAGCCCAGCAAGCGGCTATTTATCCCGCACCGGCTGGCATGCGCAAGTTAGTACTCACCACCAACATTGCTGAGACCAGCTTAACCATTGAAGGGATCCAGCTGGTGATTGATGCGGGGCTTGAGCGCATGATCATGCATCAAGCGCAAACAGGTCTTGATAAGCTGGTGACAAGACAAGTCACGCGCAGTGCTGCGATCCAACGAGCGGGCCGCGCAGGTCGCCTCGCACATGGACACTGCTTACGGCTTTATAGTGAAGAGCAATTTCAGCGCTTACCAGTTGCACCGACTGCACCTATTTTGCGTGAAGATTTAACCGATCTTGCCCTCAATGTGATCCAGTGGGGCTGCGACGTCAAAGATTTACATTGGCTTGACGTACCGCCCACCAAACATTGGCAAGCCGCCTGTCTAAGACTGACACAATTAGGGCTGATTGATGCACGCCACGGATTAACCACCTTGGGGCAACGCGCAAGCCACTTGGCAGCCAGCCCTCGTACTGCCGCCATGTTGGCACGCGTTGAAAAAGCCGATACCTCGACGCTATCCACCGCGTGCTGGCTGGCGGCGTGGGCCGAAAAACCCATGACCTCGCGGGCCTCACTGGCACTTATCGACCAATTGCGCGTAGCGATGTCCTACAAAGACTATCAGCACCGCGCACAGTCACTAGCCCGTAGTGTTGGCATTGCCTTGCAACCTCAGTTCGATGATACCCTGCTGCCGCTACTGGCCGCTAACATTTGGCCAGATAGAATCGCACTGGCACGCGGAAAATCGGGCCGCTTTATGATGGCCAATGGCCACGGCGTCATCTTGGACAGCCAAGACCCACTCAGCCGCGCCGACGCCATCGTCATCTGTGATGTAATGGCCGGTGATCAGGGGGACAGTCGGGCCTATAGTGCGATTGCTATCTCACTGACTGCGCTTCAAGATGCGCGTCCCGATTTATTTAGCCATCGCGATGTGGTCGCATGGGATGATAAACGTGGCACGCTGAAAGCAGAAAAGCAGCAATGTTTGGGCGAATTAGTCCTCGCTTGCGAACCGCTCGACACGCTGAGTGCCGAGCAGCAAACGCAAGGGCTATTGGATGCCGTTCGCCAAAAAGGCATTGATGCATTGAATTGGCAAAGCGCCAGCCAGTCCTTGCTGACGCGTGCACGCTGCGCCCAAGCATGGGGATTGGATATTGCGCTGCCGTCACTCAGCGATGCAGACTTACTCGCTTCGCTCGATACCTGGCTGGCCCCTTTTATTCATGACATGTCACGCTGGCAAGCGCTCCAGCAATTGGATCTCAAACCCGTGTTGGAAGCCTGGTTCGGCTTTGCGGTGACCAAGCAATTAAATGCGGCACTGCCCACACATATAACAGTGCCAACCGGGTCGCGTTATCCACTGCGTTATACCCCGGACAGTGCACCGGTACTGGCCGTGAAAATGCAAGAAATGTATGGACAGGCACAAACTCCAATGCTCGCCAACGGCCACGTTGCCGTGCAAGTTGAGCTGCTCTCACCCGCCGGACGTCCATTACAAATTACCCAAGATCTCGCCGGCTTTTGGCAAGGGAGTTATAAAGAGGTGCAAAAGGAAATGAAAGGGCGCTACCCTAAGCACCTTTGGCCAGATGATCCGGCTAACCATGCGCCAACTCGTCAAACCAAACGCCGTTTTAACCAGAGTTAATCGATTGTATGGCCGATAAAAAAACACGTTCACACGCGAGCAATAAAAAACGTTCATCACCGAAGCGTCAGCCGAACAAAGCCGCCGCTAAACCGAGCTGGAGCAAACGCTTGTTAAGCTTCGGATTGAAGTGCAGCCTGGTGGGGATCGCTGCCGTTGTCATGCTCGGTATTTATCTGGATGGTAAGATACAAGACCGTTTTAGTAGCGGCCAAATTTGGCAGCTTCCGGGCGTGGTATATGGCCGAGTGATTAACCTCTCACCAGGTAGCGATGTATCACTCCTTCAACTGCGTCAGCAATTGGATGCGCTGAATTACCAAAAAGTACGCACGCCGAAGCGCCCTGGTGAGTATTCGGCCTCACAAACACGGCTTGAAATCATTCGTCGTCCGTTTGATTTTGAAGATGGCCCGGCGCCCGCACGACATGCGATGCTGAGCTTTGGCGATAATCAAGTCAACCAGATTACTGACGTTAACGCTAACCAATCGCTAGGGCTTTTACGCATCGAGCCGAAATTACTGGGCATGATGGAGTCTGGCATCAATGAGCAACGCCTATTTTTACCCCGAGAGCGTTTCCCAGAGTTTTTAGTCGAGGCGTTACTCACCACAGAAGATCGAGATTTTTATCACCATGAAGGCGTTTCACCCACGGGGATCTTACGCGCACTCGTGGCTAACATTCGCGCCGGTCGTACCGTACAAGGCGGCTCTACCTTAACGCAACAGCTGGCTAAAAACCTCTTTCTCACCCGCGATCGCACCTTGTGGCGAAAAGCGCAAGAAGCCTACATGGCATTGATCCTCGATTTTCGCTACAGCAAGGATAAACTGTTAGAAGCCTACTTTAACGAAGTCTATCTGGGACAAAATCGCGGCGAACCCGTACATGGTTTTCCGTTAGGCGCGCGACTCTATTTTGGACGTCCGATTAGCGAGTTACGGGTAGACCAACTGGCGCTGCTCGTGGGGATGGTAAAAGGGCCTTCCTACTACAACCCGTTCCGCCACCCTGAACGCGCGAAAAGTCGTCGCGATCTGGTGCTACGACTGATGCTAGAGCAAAATCGACTGTCAAGCACCGATTACCAAGCGGCAGCCAGCCGTCCGCTTGATATTCAAAAAACGCCTACCCTATCGCGTCCTCAACCGGCTTACTTTGATCAACTCAAAGAAGAAATCCGTCACAAAGTCGGTGATAAATATGCCGCTGGCGCTGGGTTACGTATTTTCACCACCCTTGATCCTGTGTCACAGCAAGCGATTGAGCGTGCGGTGACCGAAAAGGTGAAGGCGCTTAAACATCGCGCAGGAAATCAACTAGAAGCCGCCGCCGTGATCGCAGACAGACGAAGTGGCGAGGTCCGTGCCATGGTGGGTGGCGCTCGCCCGGGCTTTGCAGGCTTTAACCGTGCCTTAAATGCGAAACGTGCTATCGGTTCACTCGCCAAACCTGCGGTTTATTTGACTGCATTAAATCAGCCTGAACGCTTTCAGCTCACCAGTAATATTGACGATAAGCCCATTCGTTTAGAAGGCAGTCAAGGGAGTAGTTGGCAACCTCGCAACTATGATCGCCAATACCGCGGCACCGTGTCGTTACTGACCGCCTTGGCAAAATCCTATAACGTGCCAACGGTCAACCTCGGCATGCAACTGGGGTTAGAAAGTGTGGTTAACACCTTTGGTCAATTGGGGGCAAAAACTGACACCATTCCACGCGTTCCCTCTCTGCTTCTGGGGGCATTTAGCATGAGTCCATTTGAGGTCACTCAAGTCTACCAAACACTGGGCAATGCAGGGCAAAGGGCCCCATTAACGGCTCTGAGGGCCGTTACTACCAAAGAAGGTCAAGGTTTGTATCAAAACTGGCCCAAAGCGGAACGTGTTGTGCCTGAGCAAGCCGGTTGGCTGACCTTGTATGCGATGAAGCAAGTGGTGAAACAGGGAACAGGGCGTTTCTTGCAGCAACGTCATCGCCATGCAGCACTCGCAGGCAAAACGGGAACAACAGATGATAACCGTGATAGCTGGTTCGTCGGTATCGACGACAAAGAAGTTACCACGGTGTGGTTGGGCCGCGATGATAATCAATCGACAGGGCTCACCGGGGCCTCTGGTGCTTTACGTGTTTATGATGATTATTTAAACCGTCGAGGCGCGACACCCTTGGCACTCCCTTGGCCTGCCGACATCACCACCGTGGCGGTCAGCCAACAAGGTAGCCAATACGCGCTAAATTGTCGCGGTGAGACGTCGCTCCCCGTATGGGACATAAATGGCCAGTTTGCCAAGCGATGTCGCCAGCCGGATCCCGTCGGTTGGCTTAAAGGTTTATTTAATTGACACCTTGTCCACTCGATACGCGTTTGTATACCAAACAGCGAGCAAAAAAACGCCCCAGCCATACTGACTGGGGCGGTGTGGTATTTAGCTACGCAAGCCGGTGCCTTTAGAAATCAAGCGCCAAGCCAGCGCGTATAAGCCGATAATAAACAGTAACAGCACCCCAAATGATGTCATGATCCCCACATCGGATACCCCTAAAAAGCCATAGCGAAACGCGTTAACCATATACACGATAGGGTTCAGCTTAGACACCCCTTGCCAAAACTCAGGCAACAGCGACAGCGAATAAAACACGCCACCGAGATACGTTAGCGGGGTCAGTATAAAGGTCGGGATCAGGCTGATATCGTCAAACGTTTTAGCAAAGATGGCGTTAATCAGGCCTCCTAACGCAAACACGGCAGAGGTCAGCGTCACCGTGGTGACCACGATAAATGGATGCGCGATTTGCAAATCCACGAAGAACAAGGACGTCATCGTCACTAAAGCCCCCACCGCTAAGCCACGACACATGCCTCCGCCAATATAACCGGCAATAATCACATAGTTAGGGATAGGCGCGACTAACAGCTCCTCGATATTATGCTGAAACTTGGCACTAAAAAAAGAAGACGCCACATTGGAGTAGGAGTTAGTGATCACTGACATCATGATTAAGCCAGGAACGATATACTCCATGTAACTGAAGCCTTCCATCTGGCCGATACGCGACCCAATCAAATTACCGAAAATGACAAAGTACAAGCTCATGGTAATCGCGGGCGGGACCAAGGTTTGCACCCAGATCCGAGTAAAACGCGCCACTTCTTTGTGAATGAGGGTACGAAATGCAATCCAATACAAGGCATTCATGCGTGCTCCTCCCCATTTTTCTGAATTAAGGTGACAAACAACTCCTCTAAACGGTTGGCCTTATTACGCATGGATAATACTTGCACTCCCTGTTGTGACAACTGCTCAAAGACCGGGGTTAATCCCATTGACTTGCTGACTTCCACCTCCAAGGTATTGGTGTCAGTGGTCTGCCAGTTCACGCCCTCAAGCGCATTGAGCTGATGCCCTGGTTGGAGGTCGAGAATAAAGGTCTCAGCATCTAACTTCGATAACAACGCCTTCATCGAGGTATCTTCGACCAGCTGCCCCCGATTGATAATGCCAATATTACGGCACAGGGTTTCGGCTTCTTCCAGATAATGGGTGGTGAGAATAATGGTGATCCCTTGACGATTAATCTGGCTTAAAAAGTCCCACATAGAACGGCGCAGCTCAATATCGACGCCTGCGGTTGGCTCGTCCAGAATCAGCAAACGCGGCTCGTGCATCAAGGCACGGGCTATCATCAACCGCCGTTTCATTCCACCCGATAAATTACGCGCGGGCTCATGGCGCTTGTCCCACAAATCCAGTTGTGAGAGATATTTCTTTGCACGCGCTTTGGCTTGCGCTCGCGGCACCCCATAGTAGCCAGCTTGGTTCACCACAATCTGCTGCACTTTCTCAAACTGATTAAAGTTGAACTCTTGTGGCACCAGACCAATTTGCTTTTTCGCCTCCACCTTTTGGGTGTCTAAGTCATAGCCAAAAATACTGACCTGCCCTTGGGTTTTATTGACCAGCGAACTCAGTATGCCAATAGTCGTGGATTTCCCCGCGCCATTTGGCCCGAGTAGCGCATAAAAATCGCCCTCCTCGACCGAGAGCGATACGCCTTTCAATGCCTTCACATTGGACCCGTACGTTTTGACGAGATCCTTGATTTCAATTGCTTTCATAAGCTCCCGTTAAGATAAAATCAGCATCATGCTGTCTGACGCATCAATGTTGCTATGGTAACCGGTATTGGTCTGAGAAACACCGCCACAAAAAAAGGGTTAATCGCACCGAGGGCGGCGATTAACCACGATCCATGCTATCGCGACTTTGCCTTTTGGAAATAAATGCGCATTGAGAATAAATACGCTTTGACAGTCAATACGCTTACGCAGGCATGACTTCGACTAATCGATTGGCCGCTTCGAGTGCAGGCTTACGCGAAGTGAARATGTGCGCGTCACGCACCCAATCGCCAATATGCAGGCGCTGAAGTTGCTCTCGCGTTTCATCATGCGGGCAAAGTAAAAATACCGTGCAATTCGCTTCACGCGCATCTTTGATTGCGTTTTCCAATGCCAGCCCTACCGTCATGTCCAGCATAGGCACATCACTTAAGTCGAGGATCATCACCCGAAACTCATTGATATGAGCGTGCTGACGGGCAATGGCCTTTGAGACACTGAAAATCATCGGGCCAGACAAGTAGAAAAAGAGTACGTGGCCATTACTGGCATCTAAAAGCGCACGCTCTTCATCATTTAACGGCACTTCATCGTCTTCCGCATCACTGATGGCCCGTACCTGTTTTGCCTGCTCGCGACTTAATCGCTCGATCACCAGTAAGTTAGCAATAAAGACACCCAGGCCCACCGCGACAATCAGATCAACAAATACAGTCAACGCCATCACACCGTACATGATACCGGTTTGCTGCAAGCTGATTTTGTGCGCGCGATGTAGAAAGCTCCAATCGAGAATATTAAAACCGACATAAAGCGCAATACCGGCTAGCACAGCCATTGGGATCGGCGCCGTTAATGCCCCCGCCACTAACACGACTGCGGCTAAAATAGCGGCACGGAATATCCCCGATAACGGTGAACGCGCCCCGACTTGTACATTGACCACAGTGCCCATGGTAGCACCGGCCCCCGGCAGTGCGCCAAACAGGCCTGCAATCATATTGGCGACGCCCTGGCCGCGCAATTCACGGTCAGAATTATGTTCTTGGCGAGTCAGCGAGTCGGCAATCACTGCGGTCAGTAAGGTGTCTATGCATCCTAACGTCCCCAGCACCAAAGCATCAATGACCATGGTGGTAAAATGCTCGGCGGTGATATGAGGCACTACCAGCGAGGGTAAACCGGTCGGGATCTCACCAATACGGCGGATGCTCTCGGCATCAAAAAGCAGTACCGACACCAAGGTAATACTGACTAAGGCGACAAGTTGAGCCGGGATAAAACGACGATATTTGGCAGGAAAGTAAAACAAAATACCCAAGGTGAGCGCACCAAGAAAAACTTCTTTAATATCGGCATTGATCACTAAATCCGGTATCGCTGTCAGGGTGCCTAAGACGCCGCCGGACGGTGCCGCTTGCCCTAATAATGGCGCGAGTTGGAGCAAAATCAAGATCACGCCAATCCCCGACATAAAACCGGATACCACGCTATACGGCATCAAGGTTACGTATTTGCCCAGCCGCAAACTGCCAATCAGCACTTGAAACGCGCCCGCCATCATCACCACAGTAAAGCCCATGGCAAGGCCACCTTCGGGGTAACGCGACATCATGGCGGTGAGTACCGCGGTCATAATGACTGTCATCGGCCCCGTGGGCTCTGATATCAGCGTCGAAGAGCCACCAAATAGCGACGCGAACAGCCCCACCAAAATCGCTCCCCATAACCCGGCCTCAGCGCCAGCACCGGAGGCAACACCAAAGGCGAGCGCCAGTGGTAATGAGATAATCGCGGTGGTCACCCCGCCGAATAAATCCCCCTTTAATGACAACTGCGCAAATCGTCCTTTATCAAACACGCACTACCTCGACTGCCGTTAAGATTATGATAGAGCGAACAGTATACGAATTTTCTCGTATTAACCTATCCGAGCAGTGGTTGAAAGCGTCACAGCGTGATCCGCTGGACGCGACCGATGTAAAAAAATGTGAATATTGATCTCAGTATATTTCACACCTCAAGAGTGCGGTATAGTGACGATTGATAACTTTGCCAACAGACTGAGTGAGCATGGCCCAGATAAAAGCGTTATTTGCCAACAATAAAGCCTGGTCAAAAGACATTCGTGATACGGATCCCCAGTTTTTTGCCGACCTAGCGAAAGAGCAGCATCCGGAATATTTGTGGATTGGTTGTGCCGATAGCCGTGTGCCTGCTGAGCGACTAACAGGATTAGACTCTGGCGAGCTGTTTGTGCATCGCAATGTCGCCAACCAAGTGATCCACACGGATTTAAACTGCTTGTCGGTAGTGCAATATGCCGTTGATGTGCTGCAAATCAAGCATATTATTGTCTGTGGTCATTACGGATGTGGCGGGGTGCATGCCGCGATTGAAAATCCCGAGCTGGGTCTTATCAATAATTGGCTATTACATATTCGCGACCTTTACCTTAAGCATAAAAGCTATCTGAGCCAATTGCCGCCCCAAGCGCGTGGTAATCGTTTATGTGAAATCAATGTCGCTGAGCAGGTTTATCATTTAGGCAACTCCACCATTTTACGCGCCGCCTGGGAACGAGGCCAAGATGTCAATATCCATGGCTGGTTTTACGACACTACTGACGGGATCTTACGCGATCTCGGTATGACAGCGAACAGCCGTGAATCGTTAGAGATACACTATCAAGCGGCGATGAGCCATTTGGTCCCCGGCGCCGCCACACATCCTCTCTATGAAAATTAACACAATGCTGACGCTATAATGCTTGTGCGCGGTGATGAATCGTCGTACAACACGACCATGACTCCGATCACACCTTCATCCCACGCTACGCATCGCTCTCCGCTACTCTTGTGGCTGATGGCGAGCCTGATGCTGTTTGCGGTGATCGCTAATGCCGTGGCGAAATCTCATGTTTCACCGTGGCAGCCAAATCAGCAAATTCATACGCTACAACACACACCGGCCCTACTGTCGACCGCAAGAGCCAGCGTTGCACTGCCAGCCCCTTTATTGGATGACGATCCCCAACCGCCACATTTAGCCACCCTTTTTCCTCCCACGCACGTTAGCCTTGCTTGGCACCTCATCGCCTTTTTGTGCGTGCTTGGGGTGTATCTCTCCCGCCAATATCTTGCATTTTCGTTCCCCCGCCTCGGAGGCTGGCGAGAACACAATCTGCAATATCGCTTTATTCATTCGCGTTAATCGTTCGCTTTCCTGAAGGCCTGTGCGCCTTAATCCCCCAGTAGCGACATCGAGTTCACACTCGATGTGAGGTTTGCTGTGCACGATGCACAGCCAAGGAGAAAAAATGAATAAAGCAACTCCCGTTAATCGGTATGCGTTGTGGCACTATGCTGTATTGGTGCTGATGCTAATCGTACTCACCATGCAGGCATTACCGAGCTTTTTTGGCGATCATCCTGTAGTGAGCGTGTCTCATCACTCTCACCACGCGCTGCAAGGCTGGCTAAACGCCCATCCAGAGGCCGTCAGTGAGGTACGTTATGACTCGCAAGGGAATGTCACCTTAATCACGCCCGATATTAGCCAGCAACAGAACGTACAACAGCAATTAAAAGGCGCCCTAGGTGCCGATGCGGAGATCACTCTCGATTATTTATCCGCAGCGCCCGCGTGGCTATCACGCCTAGGCGCCGAGCCGGTTAAGCTAGGGCTAGATCTGCGCGGTGGCGTCCAATTATTACTGTGGGTCGACACCGACCAAGCACTGACCCATCAAGCAGACGCCTTGCTCCAAAGCCTCAATCTTTGGTTAGGCAGTCAGCGCTTGCCGCCGACCGCGAGCCTCAACCAGCAGGATAAAACCACGGTGCAATTGCCGATGTTAAATGCCGCTGATCGTACCAAAGTGAGCGGTTGGTTTACTGAGCATTATCCTCAATGGCGCTTTACCAGTGCCACCCATCGCTGGCAAATGACAGATACCGAGCGTGAGGCCATGCGTCATCAAGCCGTACGTCAGAATATCGATATTCTGCGCAAGCGTATCGACGCGTTAGGCGTGGCAGAAGCCAGTGTGCAGCGTCAAGGCAAAGACTATATTCGTATCGAACTACCTGGCGTGCATGATCCTAAGCAAGCCAAAAGCGTGATTGGTGCCACCGCCTCACTCGCATTCTATGCCCTCGATCCTACCAGCCCTAAACCACTATACGATGCGCAGCACAATGCCGTCCCGCTCGCGCGCCACGCCATTTTAGGCGGTGAACATATTATTGATGCGCGCACCAGTGTCGATGAGATGCGGCGTCCTCAAGTCGACATTCGCCTGGATAAACAAGGTGGCGAGACCATGCTTGCGTTTACTCGTCGGCACTTGGGCGATCCAATGGCGACCGTTTATCGCGAGTACCAAACCAATGCGCAGGGCGATCTGGTGGCTCACGAGCGCGTGATCAACGTAGCGACCATCCAAAGTGCGCTCAGTGATCGCTTTCGGATCACGGGGCTATCGAGCCCAGAAGAAGCGCGTAACCTCTCGATGCTATTGCGTGCCGGCGCATTAACCGCCCCCATTAAAATCGTCGAAGAGCGCGCGATTGGTCCCACCTTAGGTGCTGAGAATATTAAAGCAGGCTTTTCCGCACTGGCTGTCGGCATGATCGGCATGGCTATCTTTATGGTGCTTTGGTATCGCCGTTTTGGCTGGGTGGCGATTGTGTCGCTTACTGCCAACCTCATGATGCAAGTCGGTCTTCTCGCGCTACTGCCCGGTGCTGTGCTGACGTTGCCAGGCATCGCGGGCCTTGTACTCACGGTAGGCATGGCGGTCGATACCAATGTGCTTATCTTTGAGCGTATTCGCGATCGCTTGCGAGCGGGCGCAAGCCTAGCCAATGCCATTGATACCGGCTATCGCGCGGCGTTTAGCACAATTTTTGACGCCAATATCACCACCTTGATTTCTGCGGCCTGTTTGTACGCCGTCGGCTCTGGCCCCTTACAAGGGTTTGCCACCACTCTGATTCTGGGGCTGTGCGCCAGCATGATAACCGGCATTATTGGCACCCGAGCCATCATCAATCCGATTTGGGGGCGTGATCGCCGCCGCGCGGTGACCATTTAAGGAATGAATACCATGAACTTAACCCAAGCCCGCTATACCAGCTTCGCTCTCTCCGCGCTGCTAATGACCATGAGCATCTGGGCGATTACTTATTATGGCCTGAACCTAGGCATCGACTTTACCGGCGGTATCGTGATTGACTTCGCGCTACCAAGCTTGGCTGGCAGTGATACGCTGATCCCAGCCCTGCATAGTCAGTTTGGCGATCTGGCCACGCTCAAGGCAAGTACCACGCAGGGACAGTGGCAGTTAGTGTTGCCCCACACCTCTCAATGGCAAGATCCTCAGCAGGTGATGGTACAAATCAGTACTGCGTTATCGATGCCAGTGAGTTTGATTCAAGCTGACGTAGTCGGCCCTCAGGTCGGTCAGGTCCTGTTTGAACAAGGTGGCTTAGCCCTGCTAGTTGCCTCGTTGGCGATCATGCTTTATTTGGCGATTCGCTTTGAGTGGCGACTCGCCCTCGCAGCCATAGGCGCGCTGGTACACGATGTCACCCTCACCTTGGGGCTACTCGCCATTCTCGCCGTGCCCATGGATCTCAATGTGATTGCCGGGTTGCTAGCGGTAATCGGTTACTCGCTCAATGACTCGATTGTGATCGGTGACCGGCTGCGCGATGTCCTAAGGGCCAAACCGAACCAATGTGTTTATATCAGCACCAATATTGCGGTCTGCGAGACCTTCTCGCGTACCTTGATCACTGCCGGGACGACGCTGTTTACCATCGGATGCTTGTTGATACTGGGTGGCGATGCGCTATATGGCTTTGCCCTAACGCTGTTTGTGGGGGTGCTCACTGGAACTTGGTCATCGGTCGCCGTCGCATCTTGCCTACAAGAAATACTGGGGCTATCGGCTTCGCATTATCAGCGTGCGCCAGAGCATGAGGGGACGTGCTAACCCACCGAACCCGCTATGTTTCCTACAAAAGTCGCTACAAAAAGTGCCTACAAAAAAACCGAGCAAGCGCTCGGTTTTTTCATTTATCGTAATAACCACCGGCCACTCTGTGATGACAGGCGTTACGCGTCGCTGCGGAGATTAATCCAATGGGATCACTTTACCGATATACGGCAAATGGCGATATTTCTGAGCGTAATCAATCCCAACCCCGACAACAAATTCATCCGGGATGGTAAAGCCAAGCCAATCGACTGTCACATTCACTTCGCGGCGCTCGGGTTTATCGAGCAGGGTACAAATACGTACCGAGTTTGGCTCACGCAGCGATAAGATTTCGCAGACTTTACTGAGCGTGTTGCCAGTATCAATGATATCTTCAACCAAAAGAATGTCTTTTCCTTTGATGTCATCATCCAAATCTTTAAGAATGCGCACGTCACGCGTGCTTTCCATGCTATTGCCATAGCTTGATGCGGTCATAAAGTCGACCGAATGTGGCAAGTCAATCGCGCGACATAAATCAGCCATAAAGACGAACGAGCCACGCAGCAACCCGACCAAAACAAGGTCGTTTGAGTCTTTATAATGCTCATTGATCTCGGCGCCCAGGGCTTTTACTCGCGCCTGTACGTCCTGTTCTGAAATCATCACTTCAACGGTGTGTTTCATATCTGCCCCGATGGTTTGTCCCCACGATCGCGGGGGTCACTAACAAAGGTGGCATAGTCTAGCACTAAATCGATTGCGGATCCCAGTCACGCCGGTTGTCAGCCATTTGCACCCGCACACTAGTTAACTATCACACTGATTGATAAGAAAAAATAATCCATGCCTGTCTTTTTAATAATGAATGACTTTTTTTGCAGACAAAATTACCGTTTTACGGCCCAGATCAGCTTTACGCCCGTTGTCAGACGATAAATAGCTGGTATAAACTCAATATCGCTAATAAGAAAATTGTTAGCACAAACAATAATTAATTTGTACAAACCAAAAATAAGTTGGCAGGTTTTAGGATGGCTCAATCAAATGAAAGAACAAGGACGCGACTGTCGCCGGAAAGACGTAAAGAGCAGTTATTAACTTGTGGTTTAGATGTTTTTGCGAAACGCGGTATTGGCCGCGCTGGGCACGCGGATATCGCAGACATGGCGGACGTTTCCGTCGCGACCGTCTTTAACTACTTTCCCACGCGCGAAGACCTTGTGGAAGAAATCCTTGCACAAACCGAAAAGCACTTTATTGCGTTGATTAATGAGTGTACCGAGCAAGATCAATCGATGCGCGGCGCATTAAACTGTATCACATCACAGATAATTGATACCGCACTCGCGGATAAAGCGTGGATGAAAGTCTGGTTTGAGTGGAGTACGTCGATTCGCGAGGATATTTGGCCACGTTTTGTCAAAGGCAGTCGAGATGCGGTTGATCAGTTCGAGAACGTATTTAAACGTGGCATCGAAAAAGGCGAAATGACAGATCGTCATCAACCCAGAGAGCTCGCCAGCATGCTAGCAGGGGTCTGCTATGTGCTATTTTTACAAGCCCACCAACAGCCCGATAAAGCGGCGCTTAACGCCATGGCCCAGCATTACATTGATGTATTATGCCAGCATGGCTAAACGCCATGGCACGATAGAAAGCCAACGTCACGTTGGCTTTTTAATGCGTCATCCATGCGCGTTAGGGATCGATAAAGCTCGGTCCATCATTGAACAAAACGGGCTCATGAGAACGAATATTTAAACGCACTTTTTCTCCGACCGACAGCGGCTCTCGAGCGTGAACCGACAACTTCTGCCCATGAATATCAATGGTGTAGCGGCTGCTATCTCCCATAAACTGCTGTGACAAGACCTGTCCCTCGCCCTGATCGTCTGCCCGAATACTTAAAAATTGTGGCCGGAGTAACCACCAATGCGGGCCGGGATGACAATGTACAGGACGCGGCCAAGGGCCAAGTGGCGTCTGCATTTGCTCTTGCTCAGACACGGTTACAGGAACATAAGACCCTTGACCAAGAAAATCTGCCACAAAGCGGCTTGCAGGCTGATAATAGACCTCTGTGGTATCACCGAACTGTTCAATAAGACCTTGATTCATTACGGCCAATTTATCGGCAAAGGCAAAGGCTTCTTCGCGACTGTGGGTCACCAAAATCGCTGTCACACCCTGTGATTTAAAAATACGCCGGATCTCTTCAATCAAGTCGTGGCGTACCTGGGTGTCAATGTTAGAAAAAGGCTCATCCAGTAATAACAGATCGGGTTCATAGGCAAGCGCACGGGCAATCGCTACCCGTTGCTGTTGACCACCGGATAATTGATGCGGATAACGATCCCCAAGGTCAGTTAAATGGACCAATTTAAGCATGTCAGCCACTTTGCCCGCTCGCGCTTGAGCGGCCAACTGTGAAAGTCCAAACCCGATATTCTCTGCAACGGTTAGGTGCGGAAAAAGCGCATAATCTTGAAAGATCATACCGATATTACGCTGCTCAGGTGGCACAGAGTGATGCTCATTATCCATGACTTTACAGCCAATCGATAGCGTCCCTGCCGATAGCGGCATTAAACCTGCCATTGCTTTTAACAAGGTGGTTTTTCCGCAGCCACTGGCACCGAGTAGGCAAACAATCTCTCCAGGTGCCACTTGCAGCGATAAATCTTTTAAGACAGGCGTGCCGTTATAGCTGCAGGTCAGGTTTTTAATCGACAAGGCGCACTTCATTGATATTTCTGCTCCAATGACCGGTTAATCAAGATAAGCGGAATTAAGCCAACCACTACCAGTAAAATTGCCGGTAATGCGGCGTACTCTAAGTGTTCATCAGAGGTAAAGTTGTACACATAGGTGGCCAGTGTTTCAAAGTTAAATGGACGCAGTAAAATAGCCGCATTAAGCTCTTTCATCGACTCAATAAACACCAGCAACATCGCAATAAGCGTACCACGACGAATTAAAGGCAGGTGCACGCGGCGAATGACCCCTGTGGTTGTGCAGCCCATGGTTCGCGCCGCCATATCGAGCGAAGGGGGGATTTTGGCCATGCTTGATTCGATACTACCAATGGCAACGGCACTAAAGCGCACTACAAATGCTGCCAGCAAAGCGACCATGGTCCCTGACAGTACCAGCCCTGGCCGGCCCCATCCATAGGCGGTGGCAACATCATTAATGACATGATCACCGCGCGTAAGCACCAGCATTACCCCGATAGCGAGCACGGTGCCGGGTACCGCATAGCCCATAGATGCCAGACGCATTGGCGCAACACTAATACCATCACCACGTAAGCGACGATAGACATTCACCGTCCACGCAATAGCCACCGCAATAACAGCTGCCAACGTCGAGGTATAAAAGCTGTTATAGCTAAACGCGGCGAAATCACTGATGGCATTTTTTTCATAGTAGTGCCATGCGTACATCACCAACTGTAAAAGCGGTAAGATAAAAGCCAATGATAATAGGCTCCAGCACCAGACTACTACGCCTACTTTACGCCAGCCTCGCAAAGGCGTTTTCTCGATTGCGTCACTGCTTGAGCTTGGACTAAATTGGGCTTGTTTACGTCGTCCATAACGCTCGGCACTGATTAAAAGAAAAATCGCCACCAGCATTATCGCGGATATTTTAGCTGCTGCCGTTAAGCTTGAATAACTCAACCAAGTATCATAGACCGCCGTGGTCAGTGTGCTAACGGCAAAATAATTGACCGTACCAAAGTCGCCCAACGCCTCCATCGCCACCAGCGACGCGCCAACGGCAATAGCGGGCCGGGCTAGCGGCAAAGAAATTCGGCGAAAACTCTGAAGTGGCGAGCAACCCAACAGGCGGGCAGAATGGGTCAAGGTCACACTTTGCTCCATAAAAGCAGCGCGTGTTAATAAGTAAATATAAGGGTACAGCACCAGCGCTAAGACAAAGCAAGCCCCCGTTAGCGTGCGCATATCGGGGAACCAATAATCGGTCACGCTTTGCCATTCAAAGGCATACCGTAAAGCGCGCTGCAACGGCCCAGCATAATCAAACCAGTCCGTATAGATATAACCGATAATATACCCGGGCATCGCCAGCGGTAGGACCATCGCCCATTGCAATTGTCGGCTGCCAGGTACCTGATACATCGCCAGCATCCACGCTGTCGGGACACCCAGTATCATCGCAATCGCGACCACACCAACCACTAACAGACTGGTATTTAGGGTATAGGTAGGGAGCACGGTCTGGAACAGGTGAGGAAAAATATCACCTGTATCACCAACCGCGGTGTAAAAGATCGCTAAGATCGGCAAAACCAGCAACAGGGCTAGGCCCCAGCTGCTGGTTTTTATAATGGGTAATCTATCTCGCATGGCCTACTACATTAAGGCGTCAGAGAAAGACAACAGGGGCGGTCGTCGCCCCTATGCGATGGTTTACAGGTCGAACTGAACTTCATCCAACAGCTTCACTGATTGGGCATAGTTATCAGCAATCGCCTCTAACGGCATTGGGTCGTGCTTATAATCCCCCCAAGATGCCACTAGCTCAGACTTCTCGACACCCGCTTTCACCGGCTCTTCGAAGTTAACCTCAGCATACATGTGCTGCGCTTTGTCTGACGTTAAAAATTCCATAAGTTTAAGCGCGTTTTCTTGGTTCGGTGCGTACTTCGCCATCGCCATACCACTCACATTGACATGTGTCCCATGAGTATTCTGGCCCGGATAATTTAGATAAACCGCTTCCGCCCACGCTGTTTGCTCTTCATCGTTTAGCATCTTACCTAGGTAATAGCTATTCCCTAGCGACACATCACAGAGCCCTTCTTTAATCGCTTTTACTTGCGCGCGATCGTTACCTTGTGGTTTACGCGCGAGGTTGTCTTTAACCCCTTCTAGCCATTCTTTGGCTTTCGCTTCACCATGGTTTTCAATGATAGCGGACACAAGAGAGACATTATAAGGGTGTTTGCCTGAACGGGTACAAATCTTGCCTTTCCATTCGGGTTTTGCCAAGTCAAGATAGTCAAAATCGTCACCTAACTCGCCAACTCGCTCCCGAGAAGAGTATACCGCACGTGCACGCGTTGTCAGCGCTACCCACTTATCTTCACTATCACGAAACTGTTCAGGCACATTGCTATCAATCACATCGCTTTGAACCGCTTGCACCACATCTTGGTTTAACAGCTCTTTAAGGCGTGAAATATCAACCGTAAGAAGGACATCTGCTGGGCTATATTCGCCTTCCTGCTTGACCTTTTCTGCCATGCCTTTTTTAGCAAACTTAACGTTTACCTTGATGCCAGTCTCTTCAGTAAACGCATCAAACATGGGTTCAATCAAAAACGGTTGGCGATACGAGTAGACATTCACTTCTTCAGCCGCGAACGCAGTACTTGTTCCTAGCAGGCTAGCCGTCACAGCCGAGGCAATCAGCAGTTTTTTCATCGTAACAGTCCTTAAATATGATGATAAATGATAACGAATCTCACTTTCGTTAGTATACAGAGAATGACTGAATGCTCAATATCGATAGGATCAAAAAAAACGAAACCCTACTGTAAAAATGTAAGGTTTCGTTTCAGAGTTTAACGATGTCTTATACGCGTGGCTATTTTACGCTGACAAATTCGGGATACGCATCAATACCGCAATCGTGTAGGTCCATACCCGACATCTCTTCTTCTTCGGTCACGCGAATACCCATGGTTTTCTTCAATATCCACCAAACCACGCAGCTTGCACCGAATACCCAGGCAAAAATAACGGCCGCTCCCAGAAGCTGGGCACCAAAGGTCGCTGCTGTGTTACTTAAAGGCACAACCATGAGGCCAAAGAAACCACACACACCGTGGACGGAAATCGCACCGACAGGATCGTCAATTTTTATCTTGTCGAGACCGATAATACTGAACACGACGATGGCCCCAGATACCACACCAATGATCAGTGCCGCCACTGGTGAGGGTGACAGCGGATCGGCGGTAATTGCCACCAAGCCAGCCAACGCGCCATTTAAGACCATGGTCAAATCCGCTTTCCCCCATAGGGTTTTGCATACCAGTAAGGCTGCAATGGCACCGGCCGCCGCCGCCGCATTCGTGTTGAGGAAGATTTGTCCCACCGCTGTCGCATTCTCAAAATCTGAGACCATCAACTGCGAGCCGCCATTGAAACCAAACCAGCCGAACCAAAGGATAAACGTCCCCAAGGTCGCTAACGGCAAGTTAGAGCCAGGAATCGGGTTGATTTTACCGTTTTTGCTGTACTTGCCTTTACGCGCACCTAACAAGAGCACACCGGCTAATGCCGCGGAAGCACCGGCCATGTGAACAATTCCTGAGCCGGCAAAGTCACTGAAACCGGCCTCAGATAGGAAGCCGCCGCCCCAAGTCCAATATCCTTCAACTGGATAGATCACCGCCGTCAAGATGACAGAGAAAACCAGGAACGCCCACAGCTTCATTCGTTCCGCGACGGCACCAGACACCACTGACATAGCGGTAGCAACAAACACGACTTGGAAGAAGAAGTCTGATTCCAATGAATGATCAGCCTCTGCGCCCTGTGTGCCAATCAAGGTGCCAAATGAAGGTATAAACCCCCCACCCGCATTGTCGACATACATGATGTTGTAACCGACCAGTAAATACATGGTGCACGCAATGGCATATAAGCAGATATTTTTGGTCAGGATCTCCGTGGTATTTTTAGATCGCACCAAGCCGGCTTCTAACATCGCAAAGCCCGCGGCCATCCACATCACCAACGCGCCGGATAAAAGAAAGAAAAAGGTGTCGAGCGCGTAGCGCAATTCTGTCACCGTATTAACCAGTTCCATTGTCTATACTCCCTGTATTAAATTGCTTCCAAATCCATTTCACCGGTACGAATACGCACCGCCTGCTGAAGATCGAAGACAAAGATTTTGCCATCGCCGATTTTTCCGGTCTGTGCAGCATTAGAAATCGCTTCAACGACAGAATCCACATTCTCGCTCTGTACCGCGATTTCAAGTTTCACTTTGGGTAAAAAATCGACTTGGTATTCGGCGCCACGATATAATTCTGTGTGCCCTTTTTGGCGGCCAAAGCCTTTGACTTCCGAGACCGTCATGCCATCAATACCGGCATCCGCCAACGCTTCACGAACGTCATCAAGCTTAAATGGCTTGATAATGGCGCTAATCAGTTTCATATCCTTCTCCTGAGTCCTTGTGTTTGCTTCACACTGTAGGTATCAAGAGCCGTGCCAATATTTGATGGCTTTAAAATCATGTAGTTAGAAAACAAGGAGGGGTAATTCGAGGAGTTTGCACTATAAAAGTGCGAGGTATTCACCAAGACAGCGCATCGGCAATGTGTTATTGCTCAACTGCACCATCAGCGATCATCGAAAAAACGCGGGCCGATTCCCGCTCCGCGTTTATCTCGAGTTATCGTCGACCATAACGGATAATAAAGTCGCGATAGGCCGATAACATTTCCATAAAGTCATCATAGCCACACACGGCACAGCTTTCTTGATCATAAAACGTCAATGCCTGCGCACTGAGGGTTGCTTGCGCCTCATCCGATGGTGTTTGTAGCATGGCATTCGCCATCACCACCACTTCATCTTTATTGGCTGTTAAGGTAAAAGTATGCCCGCGCCATTGCTGTTCGTTTTCCAGCTGAGCGAGGGCCTCGACATATTGCTCAACGTGGCTAAGCTCAGTGCCTACTTCATCGAACAACCAGCGACCAATCGCTTCATGGCCCATTGAGAACACAATGCGATAACTGTCATCAAAACTATTGCGAGAAAATTCGTAATCCACATCCACCTCCAATCTTCGCGCGGCATTGTCCGGCTTTTGCCACGAATTGCCAAGCACAAGCTGTTATCAAGGTAGCACTTCGCTCATACTGTTTACTTCAGTTCGACTTAATGGACGACCGTCATATTGCCAAGGACAAGCCATGCATATTGTGATCGCACCGGACTCATTCAAAGAAAGCCTCAGCGCCCCACAAGTCGCTAACGCTATTCAAACAGGCATGGCAGCCGCACTGCCTAATGCCACGTTTTCACTGTTGCCCATGGCAGATGGTGGTGAGGGATTTGCACAAAGTATGCTCGAACGACTGGGTGGAGAACGTTTTCACTGTGACGTCACGGGGCCAGATTTTCGCCCGGTGACGGCCAGTTTTGTGATTAATCGTGAACAACGACTGGCCGTGTTGGATGTCGCCAGTGCCTCAGGTTTGCCATTAATGCCAAGCACCGCAAGAAATCCGCTTCATACCACCAGCTTAGGCACCGGTGAGCTGATCCGTGCAGCTCTTGATCATGACATCGATGAAATCATTATTGGTTTAGGTGGCAGTGCCACCAATGACGCGGGCGCCGGGATCCTGACCGCCTTAGGCGCGCGCCTGCTTGACGGTGCAGGCAAACCAATTATTCCGACTGGACACGGATTAGGTGCATTGATGACACTGGATCTCAGCACGCTCGATTCACGCCTGCGTGCTGTCACACTCACCGCGGCCTGTGATGTCGATAACCCGCTATGTGGACCCGATGGCGCTGCTACCGTATTTGGTCCGCAAAAAGGCGCTACGGTCAGCCACATTCGCAGTTTAGAGCAACACCTTCACCGTTTTGCCCGTATTTGTCACTATCAACTTGGCCATGCCATTGCGCACTTTCCAGGCGCAGGCGCAGCAGGTGGAATCGGTGCCGCTTTAGGCGGTTTACTCAATGCCCAGCTCGTCCCCGGGGTGGAGTTGCTACTAACACGGACCCACGCGTATTCGACCCTGGCACAAGCAGATTGGATTATTACCGGTGAGGGACGGGTCGATGGTCAAACTCAGCACGGAAAAGTCCCCATGGCGCTCGCCCGGATTGGCCAATCACATCACATTCCCGTGGTGGTGATCGCCGGCAGTGTCGGTGACAACTGTGATACGCTTTATCAACACGGCGTCAAAGCGATTTTCCCTATTCAGCCAGGGCCCTGCTCATTGTCTGAGGCGCTGGTCAACACGGCAAGCAACGTCACGCGCACGGCTGAGAATATTGCGCGATTAATGGATAACCCGATTAATTAATCAACCATAACACGAAGCCAGTTGGCGCTCTCTCACTCGGTCACGCACACGAAAAAAAGCGCCTCCCATAAAGATGGAAGGCGCTTTTCTTGGCGCCATGCCGAACGCTATCGGCCATCAGCGCGTCCTACACTGCGGTTTTAACAATCACATCATTGGCGATGTTGGTGTAGGCATCCATTTGATGGAAGTTAAGATAACGATAAGTATCACTTGCCGTCGCATTGATTTGCTCAGCGTACTCTAGATATTCCTTTTGAGTCGGGATCCGGCCGAGAATCGCACCGACTGCCGACAGCTCAGCCGACGCCAGATACACATTCGCGCCCGTACCGAGACGGTTTGGGAAATTACGTGTCGAGGTCGACAACACAGTCGATTTTTCCGCCACACGCGCTTGGTTACCCATGCACAAGGAACATCCCGGCGTTTCGATCCGCACCCCAGCACGACCGTAGATACCGTAATAACCTTCAGCGGTCAGCTGATCTCTATCCATCTTCGTCGGTGGTGCCACCCACATCCGAGTCGATAAGCTGCCACCGAATTTATCCAGCAATTTACCGGCTGCTCGGAAGTGACCAATGTTGGTCATACAGCTTCCGATAAAGACTTCATCGACACTGTCGCCTGCCACGTCCGACAAGGTACGCGCATCATCCGGATCGTTCGGTGCACACAAGATAGGCTCTTTGATCTCGGCCAGATCGATTTCAAGTACGTGGGCATACTCGGCATCTTTGTCCGCTTCCATCAAACTTGGGCTGTCTAGCCATTGCTGCATCGCTTGAATACGGCGCTCAATGGTACGGCGGTCGCCATAACCTTCGGCAATCATCCACTTGAGCATCACAATGTTGGACTCAAGGTATTCGGCCACTGAGTCTTGTGACAGCTTCACGGTACAACCAGCCGCAGAGCGCTCTGCGGATGCATCTGATAACTCAAACGCCTGTTCAACCGTGAGGTGTTCAACCCCTTCGATTTCGAGAACACGACCGGAAAATTCGTTGATTTTTCCTGATTTCTCAACCGTTAACAGACCTTGTTTGATGCCGAAATACGGAATGGCATGGACTAAGTCACGCAAGGTAACACCGGGCTGCATTTCGCCTTTAAAGCGCACCAAGACCGACTCAGGCATATCCAGCGGCATCACCCCGGTTGCTGCAGCAAAGGCCACCAGACCCGAGCCGGCAGGGAAAGAAATCCCCAGCGGGAAACGCGTATGTGAGTCGCCACCGGTACCCACGGTATCAGGCAGCAGCATACGATTGAGCCAAGAGTGAATTACCCCATCGCCTGGACGCAGTGCCACGCCACCACGATTCATGATGAAATCGGGCAAGGTATGGTGTGTTTCCACGTCAACCGGCTTTGGATATGCTGACGTATGACAGAAAGACTGCATGGTCAAATCGGCGGTAAAACCAAGACACGCCAAGTCTTTAAGCTCATCACGGGTCATGGGTCCGGTGGTGTCTTGTGACCCTACCGTGGTCATCTTAGGCTCACAATAGGTATTCGGACGCACACCTTCGACGCCACAGGCTTTACCGACCATTTTTTGTGCCAGCGTAAAGCCTTTGGTGGATTCAGCCACTGGACGGGGACGGCGGAAGACGTCAGATGGCTCAAGGCCGAGACATTCACGGGCTCGATCGGTCAAGCCGCGACCGATAATCAATGGGATGCGGCCACCGGCACGTACTTCATCATACAAAATGTCGGTTTTGAGCTGGAAGGTCGACAGCACGTCATCGGTGCCATGCTTGCACACTTTACCGTCAGCGGGGTACAGGTCAATCACATCGCCCATATTGAGCGAAGTCACATCGAGCTCAATCGGCAATGCGCCCGCGTCTTCCATGGTATTAAAGAAAATAGGGGCAATTTTCCCGCCTAAACAGAAACCGCCGAAGCGCTTGTTCGGCACATTCGGAATGTCTTGGCCCATAAACCACAACACCGAGTTGGTCGCTGATTTACGTGACGAGCCAGTGCCAACCACATCACCGACATAAACCAGTGGGTGGCCTTTTTCTTCCAGCGCCTTCATTTGCTCAATGGGGCCAATGTCACCGGGTTTATCCGGTTGAATACCTTCGCGCTCGTTTTTAAGCATCGCAAGGGCATGTAAGGGAATATCTGGACGTGACCATGCATCAGGGGCGGGAGACAAGTCATCGGTGTTGGTTTCACCCGATACTTTGAACACTGTCAGTGTCACTTTTTCAGGAATCTGCGGTTTTTCCAGGTACCAATCTGCGTTGGCCCACGATTCCATCACTTGTTTAGCGTAAGCATTCCCTGCTTTCATTTTGTCTTCCACGTCATAGAAAGCATCAAACATGAGCAGGGTATGTGACAGGGCTTTGGCTGCAATTGGCGCCAGTTTTTCATCCTCTAACAACGCGATCAGAGGCTGGATGTTATAACCGCCTTGCATGGTACCGAGTAGCTCTGTGGCGCGCTCAGGGCTGATTAACGGCGATTGCGCCTCACCATTTGCCAACGCAGCTAAAAAGCCTGCTTTTACATAGGCGGCTTCATCCACGCCGGGTGGAATTCGGTTTTCCAGCAAATAAACAAGGGTTTCTTCTTCGCCAGCGGGCGGGTTTTTCAACAGTTCTATCAGACTGGCGGTTTGCTCAGCGTTCAGCGGTTTAGGCACAATACCCTGAGCGGCACGTTCTTCGACGTGTTTACGGTAGGCTTCAAGCACGACTATTTCCTCTTATCTCGGTCAGGCCCTGTGGCCCAACATCCTTGGAAAGTGTTAGTACTCGTATCACGCTTATCCGGCGAAGTTTATTAAAATTTTCCAGCAAGACGAGGGTTCGAGCACGTAACCGCTGCGTGAGGATAGCATTTTTAACTTAAAATTAAAATCTACCCGTTTTATGAAACATACGACCAAGGTCTTAGTGACGCAGCCCTCTATTTCCTCATTCTCACGATCCAATTAACCGTGATTGTCGCGTTCTGTTTGATTCTATACTGTTTTTTATCACGATACAGTTAGCCACAAAAGATAACGCGATATCGATCAGGCGGTGCGCTCTCCGCCCCTTTTTATCGGTTTGTGTTGAAAGCGCGAGATAAGTGTCATTTTCATCAATAATTATGGGCAAGGGCTTCAATTTTATCATTTCATCGCCGATACATTAGAAACGGTAAATGTAATTCTGCTAACTTAGACGTTGGTGCCATACACATCGTCACTTTTTTGTCACGCTAACTTGTCAACTTATCGATGATTACAAAATAGCGCGTGATAGACCACATAGAGAGAAAGGCATGAAGCTAAAACAACTCACGATTAAACAAAAGCTCGTGTTGGCATTTGTCTCAGCCGTGATCGCATCGACCGCGATCGTCAGCTATATGAGCCTAAGCCAAGCGCGCGATATTATGGAAAAGCGCCTGTTAGAGAATGAGCTTCCGACCACCCTCACCCAGTTTAGAGATACCATTGATAGTGAAGTTAACCAGCTGCAATCTGCTGCGCGTCAGCTCGCGTCAAACCCGGTGACACTCGATATTCTCAACCAAGGGATCACCCCGAGCGAAGAAGCCCGCGTGGTCAAGCAGCTTAACGTGTTACGTGACCAATACGATCTCAATGATGCCTCTATCGCTAACCGAGAGACCGGCCAATATTGGAATCAAAACGGATTTTTACGGGTGTTAACGCGTGAAAAAGACAGTTGGTTTTATAACTTTCTCGACAGTGGCAATGCCACCATGGCGCAGGTATTCCAAGAGGATAATGGCGAGCTCAAACTGTTCGTCAACTTTCAACAGCTTAACGGCAAAGGCTTGGCTGGGTTTTCGCGTTCACTCGAAGACATGACCCGCTTTTTGAATCAATTCAAAATCGAACAGTCGGGCTTTGTTTTCTTAGTCAATGCCGATGGCATGGTCCAATTGCACCGTGACACCGATCTCATGGGCGAAAAAACATTGAGTGATGTGTATGGAGCACAGGCACGGAGCTTGCTCCAAAAAGGTGACTTTAACCTCCTCGATACACACATTAATGGCAAGGAAGTCCTGCTCGCCTCAAGTTATGTTCCCTCCATGGACTGGTATGTCATCGCAGATGTTCCAGCAGAAGAAGTCTTTGCACCACTCAATCAAACCCGCAATCAGATCCTAATGGTGTCTGTGGTCGTTGGGTTAGTGTTTATTGTGGTGGCCGTTTGGCTTGCGACGACCATTACCAAACCGATTCAATACGTGGCGAATGTGTTCCGTGAGATCGGCGAGGGTGAAGGCGATTTACGCCAACGAGTCGATATCGATAGCCAAGACGAAATTGGTCAGTTAGCGTCTGGGTTTAATAGCTTTGTCGAGAAGATTCATCGCTTAGTCTCAGACGTTGCCAGTACCGGTGGTGAGCTTCGTCATGCTGCAGAGCAAGTCTCGTCACAAGCTAGCGCCACGCAATCTCAGAGTGAGTATCAGCGTGATCGCACCGTACAAGTGGTGACGGCGATTAATGAAATGGGCGCGACGGTGAATGAAATTGCCGGCAATGCCGCTAATGCCGCCAGTGCCGCTAACCAAGCGTCCGATGATGCAGCCAATGGCCAAGGTGTGGTCACCCAAGCGCGAGACACCATCGCCAGCCTTGCCGACGATATGGAGAATATGTCGAAAGTGATCAGTGCGCTGGCTGAAAACACCGACGCAATTGGCGGCATTTTGGATGTAATTCGTGGTATTTCAGAGCAAACCAACCTGCTCGCATTGAACGCCGCCATTGAAGCGGCACGTGCGGGCGAACAAGGACGAGGCTTTGCGGTCGTTGCCGACGAGGTGCGTAACCTGGCTAGCCGTACCTCCGATTCAACCGATGAAATCCAGACCATGATCAACCGCCTGCAGCAAGAGGCCCATAATGCTGTCAACGCAATGGAGCAAAGCCGCACCATGACAGCCGAAGGGGTCAACGCATCGGATGAGGCGTCGCTGTCACTGAACGCGATTAATGAGCAGATTATCCAAATCTCAGACATGAATACACAAGTAGCGACCGCGACAGAAGAGCAATCAACGGTGGTCAATGACATCAATCAGAATATTGAAGAGATTAATCACAGCTCGCAACAGACCGCGGATACCGCCAATACCATGGCTGAAGCCAGCGAGTCACTGCGTGATCTGTCTAAACGTCTCGATACCTTGGTGGGCAGCTTTAAGCTTTAAGCGTTAACGCTTGACCATCATACTGACTAAGCGGGCCGAGGCCCGCTTTTTTCTTCTCAATCGATATATCACCGATATAAAAAAGCCCCGCAATGCAGGGCTTAAGAAGAAACATATAAACGCGCAGTTTATTTCTTTTTCTTCGCTTTTGGATTCGGCATATCCGTGATTGAGCCTTCAAACACTTCAGCGGCCAAGCCAACAGACTCATGGAGTGTTGGGTGAGCGTGAACAGTCAACGCGATGTCTTCGGCATCACAGCCCATTTCAATCGCAAGACCGATTTCGCCCAACAGCTCACCACCGTTGGTACCGACAACGGCACCCCCGATGACACGGTGCGTATCTTTATCGAAGATAAGCTTGGTCATACCGTCAGCGCAGTCAGACGCAATCGCACGACCAGAAGCCGCCCATGGGAAGGTAGAGGCTTCGTAGTTGATGCCCTCTTCCTTACATTCTTTCTCGGTTTTACCGACCCATGCTACTTCTGGCTCAGTATAAGCAATCGATGGGATCACTTTCGGATCAAAGTAATGTTTCTTACCAGAAATGACTTCCGCAGCCACATGGCCTTCATGCACACCTTTATGCGCAAGCATTGGCTGACCAACAATATCGCCGATCGCATAGATGTGTGGCACGTTAGTGCGCATTTGCTTATCAACATTGATGAAGCCGCGATCGTCAACTTCAACCCCGGCTTGGCCGGCGTCAAGCAGTTTGCCATTCGGGCTACGGCCAATCGCAACCAATACAGCATCATAACGTACTGGCTCTGCTGGCGCTTTTTTGCCTTCCATCGTCACGTAAATACCATCTTCTTTGGCTTCTACTGCGGTGACTTTGGTTTCCAGCATCAGGTTCATTTTCTTGCTGATACGCTTGGTAAAGACTTTAATCACGTCTTTATCGGCCGCCGGGATCACCTGATCACACATTTCGACCACATCGACCTGTGAGCCTAATGCGTGATAGACAGTACCCATTTCTAGACCAATGATACCACCGCCCATCAGCAGCATTTTCTCTGGTACTTCTTTGAGCTCGAGCGCGTCAGTAGAGTCCCAGATACGTGGATCATCATGCGGGATAAATGGCAGCTCGATAGGACGAGAGCCGGCTGCGATGATCGCGTTATCAAAATTAATGGTGGTGCTTTCTTCACCCTCGACCAACAGGGTGTTGGCGCCAGTGAAACGGCCGGTACCGTTAACCACTGTCACTTTACGCTGCTTGGCCATGCCACCTAAGCCACCGGTCAACTGACCGATCACCTTGTCTTTCCAAGAGCGGATTTTGTCGATATCGGTTTGTGGCTCGCCGAAAACCACGCCATGATCAGCCATCGCTTTGGCTTCTTCGATCACTTTGGCAACGTGTAGTAGGGCTTTAGAAGGGATACAGCCAACGTTTAGACACACACCCCCTAGGGTGTTGTAACGTTCAACCAGCACTGTTTCCAAACCTAGGTCGGCACAGCGGAAAGCGGCGGAGTATCCAGCAGGACCAGCGCCAAGAACGACGACTTGCGCTTTGATTTCTTTACTCATTCTGACCTCGTTGTAGTCTTATTCCCTGACAGGCTAAGAGCGGTAGTTTTTATTGTTGTGGGTGTTTGGTGCCACAGTTTACAGCCATGTTAATGGGCTGAAAAATAAAAACCCATAGCCTGTGAGCTGCACAACAATTCCCAACCGACCCTTCACGGGCCGGTTGGGTTGTCGATGTTGCGATTACAGTACCAAACGGCGGATATCGGACATTAGACCGTTGAGGTAGCTGATAAAGCGCGCACCCTCAGCACCGTCAATCACACGGTGGTCATAAGACAGAGACAGTGGCAGCATCAGGCGAGGTTCAAAGTCCTTACCGTTCCATACTGGCTTCATTTCTGACTTAGAGACACCCAAGATTGAGACTTCTGGTGCATTAACGATTGGCGTAAACGCGGTACCGCCCAAACCACCGAGGCTTGAGATGGTAAAGCAACCGCCCTGCATATCAGAAGCAGTGAGCTTGCCCGCACGCGCTTTCTTCGAGACTGCCATCAGCTCTTCAGATAACTCGTAGATGCCTTTTTTGTTCACGTCCTTAAAGACAGGCACAACCAGACCATTTGGCGTATCAACCGCAATGCCGATGTTGACATATTTTTTCATGATCAGGCTTTCACCGTCTTCCGACAGTGATGCGTTGAATGAAGGGAAAGCTTCCAGCGCTTTAGCAGCGGCTTTCATGATGAACACCAATGGGGTGATCTTCATGCCAGACTCTTTCTTCTTCTCAATCGCGTTTTGCTCTTTACGGAACGCTTCCACTTCAGTGATATCAGCGTTATCCCACTGCGTCACGTGCGGGATCATCACCCAGTTACGTGCCAGGTTCGCACCCGAGATCTTCTTAATGCGTGACAGGGGTTTGACTTCGGTTTCACCGAATTTGCTGAAGTCCACTTTAGGCCAAGGGAGCAAGCCAAGTGCACTGCCGTCGCCTGAGCCAGATGCTGCACCCGATTCAAGGCGTTTTAGCGCGTCTTTGACAAAGCTCTGAACGTCTTCTTTCAGTACACGTCCTTTACGACCGCTACCTTTCACCTTCGCAAGGTTCACGCCAAATTCGCGGGCAAGACGACGAACAACAGGCGACGCATGCGCGTATTCTTTGTTCTCTACAAACTCGTCTTTGCCGGCGTCAGCTTTAGCCGCTGGGGCGTCTGCCTTAGCCGCAGGAGCGGGTGCCGCCTTTTCAGCAGCAGGTGCCGCTGCTGGTGCAGGCGCTGCTGGTGCGCTACCAGCAACCTCGAACACCATGATGTGCGAGCCGGTGGACACTTTATCGCCCGCCGCAATTTTGATCTCTTTGACCGTACCCGCAAACGGTGCCGGTACTTCCATTGACGCTTTGTCGCCTTCAACGGTGAGCAGTGACTGCTCTTCTTCAATGGTATCGCCAACGGCAACCATAATGTCAGTCACTTCAACTTCATCGCCACCAATATCAGGGACGTGAACGTCTTTGGCTTGTGCTGCTGCTGCTGGTGCTTCGGCTGCTGCTGGGGCGTCTGCAGCAGGAGCACTGCCACCCACTTCGAACATCATGATCAGTGAGCCAGTTGACACTTTGTCACCCGCCGCGATCTTGATTTCTTTAACGGTACCCGCAAACGGTGCAGGCACTTCCATTGAGGCTTTATCGCCTTCAACAGTGATCAGTGACTGCTCTTCTTCAATGGTATCGCCAACCGCAACCATGATCTCGGTGACTTCAACTTCATCCCCACCGATATCAGGGACGTGCACTTCTTTGGTTTCTGATGCGGCCGCTGGTGCTGCAGCAGGGGCGGCTGGCGCCGCCTCTTGAGCTGGGGCGCTTTGCGCTGGCGCATCGGCTTCGAAGATCATAATCAAAGAGCCAGTGGTGACTTTATCACCCTCGGCAATTTTGATTTCCTTGACCACACCCGCTTGTGACGCAGGGACTTCCATGGATGCTTTATCACCTTCAACGGTGATTAACGACTGTTCTTCTTCTACCTTGTCGCCAACGCTAACAAGGATCTCAGTCACTTCTACTTCATCCGCACCGATGTCAGGTACATTAATCTCGATTGACATTGTTTCAGCCTCTTACGCGAACAGCGGGTTTACTTTGTTGGTATCGATGTCGAATTTCTTAATCGCTTCTGACACGACTTTCTTATCAACATCACCACGCTTAGCCAGCTCGTTCAGTGCCGCAACCACCACATAGCCTGCGTTCACTTCAAAGTGACGACGTAGGTTTTCGCGGCTGTCAGAACGACCAAAGCCGTCTGTACCCAGCACTTTATAAGACTCAGCTGGGATAAACGCACGAACTTGGTCAGCGTAGTTTTTCATGTAATCAGTCGCAGCAATCGCAGGCTCAGATCCCATGACTGTTTGGATATAAGGCACTTTGCTTTCTGCATCTGGGTTCAGCATGTTGAAACGATCCACATCCTGACCGTCACGTGCCAGTTCGTTGAACGAGGTCACGCTGTAAACGTCAGACGCCACGCCGAATTCATCGCTGAGCAGTTTCGCTGCCTTGCGCACTTCGGTCATGATAGTGCCCGAGCCCATTAACTGAACTTTCGCTTTGTCGCCCGTGTAGGTTTCTAGTTTATAGATACCTTTACGGATACCGTCTTCCGCGCCCTCAGGCATGGCTGGCTGATGATAGTTTTCGTTCATCAGCGTCAGGTAGTAGTAGATGTTTTCTTGGTCAGGACCGTACATACGACGGATACCGTCTTGCATGATCACCGCCACTTCGTACGCGAAGGTTGGGTCGTAAGACACACAGTTAGGTACAGTGCTTGCCAGAATATGGCTGTGACCGTCTTCGTGTTGCAGACCTTCACCGTTCAGGGTAGTACGACCTGCGGTGGCACCCAATAGGAAACCACGTGCTTGTTGGTCACCCGCCATCCACGCCATGTCGCCAACACGTTGGAAGCCGAACATGGAGTAGTAGATGTAGAATGGGATCATTGGCAGATCATTGGTGCTGTAAGAGGTCGCCGCCGCTACCCACGATGACATCGCGCCTAGCTCGTTGATCCCTTCTTGCAGTACTTGGCCGCCTTGGTCTTCTTTGTAGTAAGACACCACGCCACGATCTTCTGGGGTATAGGTTTGTCCTTGCGGGTTATAGATACCCACCTGACGGAACAGACCTTCCATACCGAAAGTACGGGCTTCGTCAGCAATGATTGGCACTACGTTCTTGCCAATGCTCTTGTCTTTCAGCAATACGTTCAATGAGCGTACAAACGCCATGGTGGTAGAGATATCACGCTTCTGCTCAGACAGCAGAGCAGAGAAATCATCCAGTTTTGGTAGCGTCAGTTCTTCAGTGAACTTAGGTAAGCGCTGCGGAGTGTAACCGTGCAGGGCTTTACGGCGCGCATGCAGGTATTCGTGTTCCGCAGATCCTTCTTCCAGTTTTAGGTAAGTCAGGTTTTGCACATCATCGTCAGACAGCAAGTCTTGTAGGCCAAGACGATCACGCATAGCGTGAACATGGGTCATGTCCATTTTCTTCACTTGGTGCGCGATGTTTTTACCTTCAGCCGCTTCACCCATGCCGTAACCTTTAACGGTTTTCGCCAGGATCACGGTTGGACGGTCGTTGCACTCTTGTGCCGCTTTGAACGCAGCAAACAGTTTTGATGGTTCATGACCACCACGTTTGAGCGCAAAGATTTCTTCGTCGGTCATATCGGCAACCAGGGCTGCAGTTTCAGGATATTTACCGAAGAAGTGTTCACGCACGTAGGCGCCGTCTTTTGATTTGAAGGTTTGGTAATCGCCGTCGATGGTTTCGTTCATCAACTGCAGCAGTTTACCGGAGGTGTCTTTGGCCAGCAGTTTATCCCAGCCAGAGCCCCAAACCACTTTGATCACGTTCCAGCCAGCGCCTTTAAATAGGCCTTCTAGCTCTTGAACGATTTTACCGTTACCCATTACAGGACCATCAAGGCGCTGCAGGTTACAGTTGATCAAAAAGCACAGGTTATCCAGTTTTTCACGGGCGGCAAACGACAGCGCACCACGTGATTCTGGCTCATCCATCTCACCGTCGCCTAAGAACGCGTAAACACGTTGCTCTGAGGTGTCTTTCAAGCCACGACCGTTCAGATACTTAAGGAAACGCGCTTGGTAGATAGACGCAATAGGCCCCAGACCCATAGAAACGGTTGGGAACTGCCAGAACTCAGGCATCAGTTTTGGGTGCGGGTAAGAGGAAATACCGTTACCGTCAACTTCTTGGCGGAAGTTGTCGAGCTGCTCAGCAGTGAGACGACCTTCCACAAACGCACGCGCGTAGATGCCTGGAGAGATATGACCTTGATAATAAACCAGATCGCCACCATCTTTCTCGTTTGGCGCACGGAAGAAGTGGTTAAAGCAAGTTTCATAGAACGCAGCCGATGACTGGAATGAAGCCATGTGGCCACCCAGCTCTAAATCTTTCTTGGACGCGCGCAACACGATCATGATTGCGTTCCAACGAATGATAGAACGGATACGACGCTCCAAGTTCACATCACCTGGATAAGCAGGTTCTTGATCTGCAGGGATGGTATTTACATAGTTGGTGGTCACGCCAGTTGGCATGTCAACACCGTCTAAACGTGCTTGCCCTAAGACTTGCTCCAGAAGGAACTGGGCACGTTCTACACCTTCTTCACGAACGACTGACTCAAGAGCTTGCAACCACTCTTGGGTCTCAAGTGCGTCCACGTCATTTTTCATGACTTCAGACATGGCGATCTATCCTTTCGTTGATTGACTCGTACAAAACAAACGTTGTCGCAGCTGCAGTGGCCCCTCGCCTTTATTTTGGCGGCGAATAGGGATTACTCCAGCTCGTCCTTGCGTTGTTGAATTCGACGTAGAGACCGTTCTCGACGGCTTTCTTCTCGGCCAAGATCCAACAGAGTTTCCTCAATGTAAGCTAAGTGTGCATGCGACGCCTGTCTCGCTTTTTCTGGCTCGCCAGCGGTGATTGCATCCACGATCTCAGCTCGGTGTCGGCTGACATTTTCCACCGTCTCTTGACGGCGATAAAGTAGCTCAAAGTTTTGATAAATATTCTGTTCCAGTAACGGTGCGAGGCTACGCATGATATGCAGTAGTACCACATTGTGCGCCGCTTCCGTTACGGCAACGAGATATTGCATGACGGCGGAAGCTTCTGCCTTTAAGTCCCCATCTTTCTGCGCTTGTCGAATCGCATCATGGCAATCTTCAATCCGAGAAAAATCCTCTTCCGTGCCCCGTAAAGCGGCGAAATAAGAAGAAATACCTTCGAGCGCATGCCGTGATTCCAACAAATCAAGCTGGGTTTCCGGATGGTCCGCCAATAACTCTAGCAGGGGTTCAGAAAATCGCTGCCACAGTCGTTGACTGACAAAGGTGCCGCCACCTTGTTTGCGAGTGAGCAGCTTTTTTACTTCAAGTCGCTGAATCGCCTCACGGACTGATGGACGAGACACATCAAACTGGACCGCTAACTCTCGCTCAGGCGGTAGCTTCTGGCCTGGAGACAAGGTCCCTTCCAGAATTAAACCTTCGAGCTCTTTCTCGATAACATCTGAGAGTTTGGGTTGACGAATTCGCTGATATGCCATTGTATTTATTGACCATCTGCCCCTCAAGCTTGGCGCTTAGCTGCAGAAACTGACTGATTGTAAATTGGTAAGACCAATTACTTTATTATTCTCTAAAGTTACCAGACAGCGGATATTCTGTCCACCTGAACTTTGATTGACATCATGGAAACCCCTGTATTCGTCACCTGACAGTTGTTTTTTCACGGCGCTCTAAAATTGGTCAGACCAAAAAAGTATAACTACTTTGTTAGGCAGCATTGAGCAGTAGGTGTAATCTTTCCCAGTCAAACACATGGCCAGGATCGGTCTTCCGTCCGGGCGCAATATGTTGATGTCCTGTGATCCGATCACGAGTGATGGCTGGATAGTACTGCATCAGCGTCTGCGTGATCGCCGCTAACGATTGATACTGCTGGTCGGTGTATGGAAGTGTGTCCGTGCCCTCAAGCTCAATACCGATAGAAAAATCGTTACATTGCTGCCGACCGTCAAAACACGAGATGCCAGCATGCCATGCGCGTTCGTTGAATGGTACAAACTGGATCACACTTCCATCTCGTCGGATCAGTAGGTGAGCGGACACGCGAAGATCACGGATCTGGGCAAAATAAGGGTGCGCGTCAGCGTCGAGGTTGCCCTGAAAAAATTGCTCAATATAGGGACCGTCGAACTGGCCGGGGGGCAGGCTGATATTGTGAACCACCAGCAAGGAAATATCCTCGCTATCCGGGCGTGAGTTATAATGGGGAGAAGGACAGGCGCGCGCGCCCGCTAGCCAATGATCGTCGATGCGGGAAAAAGACATGCAAGCTACTCGTGTCGCAAAATTCGTTACTGTATCCGCTCGGCAGGCAGATTGGAATATAAGCAGTGCCGCTCGTTAGCATGTGTTTTCGCGTAATACATGGCCGCATCGGCTTGATTCATCATTTGTTGCAACTCCAATCCGTCGGTAGGAAAGCAACTGACGCCAATACTACTCACCAGTGATAACTCTGCTTTCTCGGTTAATATAGGTGCATGGACATCATCTTGAATACGGCGAATAACTTCATTCAATGCATCTTTATCTGTCAAAAGATCCAACCACACGATAAATTCGTCACCGCCTAAACGCCCGACTAAATCAGAACGACGGACGGCGTGCTTTAGACGTTGGCTCACAACCCTGAGCAACTCATCCCCGACCCCGTGGCCGTAGGTATCATTGACTTGTTTAAAGTTATTCAAGTCGATAAACAGTAACGCAGCATTCGTTTGTGCTCGGTTGGCCCGCATCAAAGCCACATCGACATGCGATTCAAACGCACGTCGGTTAAATAAACCTGTTAATTCATCATGCTCCGCTAAAAATTTAAGCTGGTGTTGTTGCTCGCGAAGCTGTTGTGTTTGCCGTGCGACTTCTTCACTCAGTTGGTTTTTATCCACCATGGTATGGCTAAGCGCATGCTTCATTTCATTGACATGATCCGCCAGTTCGGTCAGTTCATCTTTATCGGTCATGATTAATTCAGTGGTTAAATCACCTTTTTTAATCTGAGTAACCGTGCTGTGTAATGTTTTTAAGCGTTGTCTTAAACGTCGTCGTAAACGGGTCGCAAAAATCGTTACTAATAAGGCCAACAGCACCAAAATACCACCATGGACAACAAGCAACATTTTCTGCTGTTTAGATGCATCATGCATCGCTTGCTGACGCACAGAAAATGCCGCCTCGCTCATGGCTTGTAGTAAAATATTAAATCGTGAAAAAAGCATCAGCCGCCCTTCATCAACGCTCTGCTCCCGACCAAATTGGCCTGTTGTGGTATCCAGCAAACGGTCAATACTGTCCGCCGCTTGCGTCATAGACTGCACTGACTGGGGAGGAATCGCATGCTGGTCACTGGATAGCTGAGCCCGCAACGCATTGGTTGATTGATATACATCTTGGCGGGTTTGCGCACTGGGGTATTGACGATATAGCCACAAACGACCGCGTAAACTGTCAATTTGAGAATGCACCGCAACAATTCTATCTAAGCGTACTTGCGTCTGACTTTGTTTCTGAAAAAGCTCTACCGTGATCAATAGTGTTACCAGCGTCAATGCCGCACATGCGTAAACAACGATGTTTAACTGCTGACCGATTTTCATTCTAATAGACTCACTTTTTGAGTTGCTTCAACCAAGGGGCCAGGGTTAAGTAAATGACGATACGATGGTGTTGGTCCCGTAACCAATCCCGCGCGTTGCGCCCACCGAGCTTGGTTTTTTAAACGCAACAGTAAAGAGTCGTTTAACGACAGGCGAAATAAATAGTCCTGCCAAAGCCAGCCGAGCTTGTCGTCGGACATTGAAAGATACGCAGCGACCTGGGCTTTCGCTTGCTCAGGCCGTTGATGAATAACATCTACCGCTTCATCCAAGGCTCGAATGACGCGACGCATATCTTGGTGCTGCTTTTTCGCAACTAAACGATCACTTACCAATAAAAAAGATAAGCTATGTAAGCCTTTACTATCGAGTGCTTGTACTGACTCATGGGCTCGTTTTACTAGTTGATAGCCGTAAGGTTCCCAAATAGCAATCGCATCAACTTCATTGTCGAGCAGTGCCGACGGCAACGCCTCAGGCGAGTAATAAACCTTCTCTATTGTCTCAGTTGGCATATCATACAGCTGGAGCAATGAGTCGAAGAAGTACTCACTCGCGCTTGACGCGACCACTCCAACACGTGCGCTCCGAAGCGCATCAGGGAGCGAGTGACCAATTGCACGATGGATAGACCACAGTTTCACATCATTGTCTGACTCAACAAAGCTAGTCAGAATGTTAAAATCCTCTCTTTCAAAGCTATTAAACATCGCCACTGTTTCTGACGTCGTGGCTAAGTCCGCCTCTCCCGCAACCAGTGCTTGAAAACTTTTCACTCCGCCATGAACCGGTTTTAGCGTCATGTCTATGCCATGTTTTTTAAATAAACCTTGTTCTTTGGCAACGATGATAGGCGCTGACAACGGCGTTAATGAAACCGCAATCGTCAATGGTGACAATGAGGTAGACGCGGGTAAACGTAGGTGCTGCCAGACACTAAAACCTGCCAGTGCAGCGAATATCATCGTCATCAGTGCCAATCCGCGTTTCATGACGCTACCTCTTTACTAGAACTGATCAAAGTGTAGACAAATGAGCAGGCAATGCATGGGTAATTTTCTAGTCAGGGTGTCGATAATAAAATGGACGCCGACGCGGAAACCGGAGAGAAAAGCTGCATTTCCCCCCAACCAGCGTTATCATTTCGCCACGTTTTTTCATCACCGCGGTAAGCCATAATGACATCGACTCCTTTTCATGCTGTTCATGACAGCAAAAGCCGTCTTGCCTATCTCACCTCTCATCTAAAAACGGATGTGCCCCGTGCCGTCAGCGACGCATTGCGTGAAGATTTAGGGGGCGATCTTGACGCGCGTAAAGATATTACCGCCAGCCTGATTCCGGCCGATTCGGTGTCGACCGCGGTACTGATTACGCGTGAAGATGGCGTATTTTGTGGCCAAGATTATGCTAACGAAGTATTCAAACAACTGGGTGGCGAGGTCTCCTTAACCTGGCATGTGACCGATGGCGACGCGATCACTGCCAATCAAACCTTGTGCACCTTAAAAGGACCGTCACGCGTGTTATTAACGGGTGAGCGCAATGCGATGAACTTTATCCAGACCTTGTCAGGCTGCGCCAGTAAAACGGCAACTTATGTGGCACAGTTACAAGGGACGGAGACCAAGCTATTGGACACCCGCAAAACCGTGCCAGGCCTGCGTAGTGCACTCAAATATGCAGTCGCTTGTGGCGGCGGACACAATCACCGTATTGGTGTGTTCGATGCGTATCTCATTAAAGAAAACCACATTCTTGCCTGCGACGGGATTGCCAATGCGGTGCAAGAGGCTCGTCGTCTGAATCCAGATAAACCGGTGGAAGTAGAGACAGAAAATCTGGATGAGCTAAAACAAGCCATTGAGGCCGGCGCCGACATTGTGATGTTAGATAATTTTAGCGTGCCGATGATGCGCGAAGCGGTTGCACTCAACCAAGGCCGTGTGGCGCTTGAAGTCTCGGGCAATGTCACCTTGGATACTCTGTCTGAATACGCGTCCACAGGCGTAGATTATATTTCCGTGGGCGCGCTTACCAAGCACGTGACCGCGCTCGATTTATCCATGCGTTTTCAATAACACGTACTTTCAATAACACGTACGCTCACCCAGAGTCGACCAGGCCGCCCACGATGGGCGGCCTTTTTATCGCGCTTTCGTGACAAAAAATTTGTGGTGAGTCGAACACTACAACAGAAAAAACAAAATCTTACATCCAGCTTTTACCCTTCACTCTCAAACTCATGTTGCCCCTCTTTTTTGTGCCACGCTCACAAGCGTAAAGTCGCTGCACTCGCGGCCACCGAGTTGGCGGCCGACCATCATTGAGAGGAGAGACATAGGATGCAAAAGCAACAAGGGTTTAGTTTGATTGAGTTACTCGTGGTCATTGGCATTATTGGCGCCCTGACTGCCATCGCCATTCCGCAATACCAAAAGTATCAAGATAAAGCCAAAGTTACTGCCGCAATTGCCACATTAACCAATATGCGCTCGGTCATCGAAGCGTCGATAATGGAAGAAGGCAAGTTCCCTGAGAACTCAGACACGATCGAGATAAATGGCGAATCAAAAACGATCGAAGAGGCCCTAGGCATCCCCGACAATGTCAAACTCGAAAGAGATAGTGAAGTCGAGGGCAAACTATCCATCAGCGTTGAGGGGCTCCCGGGTGACGATGGCAGCGATAAAGTTGTTCTAAAACGTAATGAGTTCGGTGGATGGTCTTGCACGCACCCCGCTAAACTCGATGTCAATGGTTGCGAAAAAGAAGAAGGCAGCGGCGGAAACGCCTAACCCGCTGTATTAAATATATCTAGCATAATTTTTACTCGCACCAACAATGATCCCAACTGCTCAGTTGTATCAAGCCGGCTTATTGACCGATGCCCAGCGCCATGCGTTGGGCATTGGCGATGGCACACCGCTTAGCGTCTCCCGTTTACTCGATGCCGGGGTTGACCCCACCGCGCTCGCCCACACCCTCGCGAGTCAGCATCACCTACCTTTTTCGGAAAGCCATCAGTATCCGTTTAAAGCTACCTGCTATGCCCTCGACCGGCGCGATTTGATTCAGCGCCATCAAGTGTTGCCGCTTGCCCAGCAAGGCAAAGAGCTGTTGCTCGGCGTCAGTGACCCAGATAACACAGAGGCGGTGGCTGATTTTCGCTTTTCAACCGGACTCAATGTCCGTTTGGTGGTGTTAAGCCAGCCGGATTTAGACGCAGCGCTGCGCCATTTATACGGCGCAGATATTGAGGGCACCGGCGATGGCATCACCATCAGTGATCAGGATTTAGCGGCCCTGACCGTCACCGATAGTCCGCAAGAAGATAGCGCGGAACTGCAAAGCGATCAGGCGCCCATTAGCCGCTATATCCAGCAAATATTAGTTGATGCGGTACGAAAAAAAGCGTCCGACGTGCATTTTGAACCGTTTGAGGATCACTTCCAAATACGGTTTCGCCAAGACGGTTTACTGCAAACCTATGCCCATCCGCCCGCGGGCGTCTCGCGGCGGTTATCCACGCGACTCAAGATCTTAGCCCAACTCAATATTGCCGAACGACGCTTACCGCAAGATGGGCGAATCAAATTGACCCTTACTGCCGAGCATACGGTCGATATGCGGGTATCGACCTTACCAACGGTCTGGGGTGAAAAAGTGGTGGTTCGCTTATTGAATAATGATCAGCAGCAACTGACGCTGCATGATTTAGGCTTAACCGAGTGGCAGCGCCAGCACTATCAAGCAGCGCTCGATCAACCACAAGGAATGATTTTATTCACCGGGCCAACCGGGAGCGGTAAAACTGTCTCATTATACAGCGGTTTGCACTATCTCAATCAGCCGCAGCGAAACATTGCCACCGTTGAAGATCCGGTCGAGATCCAGCTTAATGGGATCAACCAAGTTAATGTCAATACGCGGATCGGACTCGATTTTGCGACCGCCCTCCGCGCCTTTTTACGCCAAGATCCCGACGTAGTCATGGTGGGAGAAGTACGCGATACCGACACCGCAGAGATCAGTATTAAAGCCGCACAAACTGGCCATTTGGTGCTCTCAACCTTACATACCAACTCTGCCGCAGAGAGCATCACGCGTTTAGCACATATGGGGATCGCGCCATACAACCTCGCCAGCTCATTGACCTTGGTAGTGGCGCAAAGGCTGGTGCGCCGGCTCTGTCCCGTCTGTAAGCAGCCTCACCCGCGTGATGACCCAAGCTTGACCCAGCTGATGCGCCTTTATCCGCGCTGCGACCCCACTCAAATCTATCAAGCCAATCCTCGCGGCTGTTACCGCTGTGACCAAGGTTATCAAGGTCGAACCGGCATTTATGAGGTGCTGCCTATCGATGACACCATTACTGACGCGATTTATCGCCATGCCAGTGCTAGCGAGCTCACCCAACTCGCTTGCCAACAAGGCATGTGGCGGCTGGCAGAGTCCGGCATTGCCAAACTCAATCAAGGGATCACCAGTGTGCAAGAACTCAGTCGCGTGATCCAACTGGCATAAGGAATGATCATGGCCAAGCAAACGTTATTCGTCTTTCATTGGCGTCAAGCCGTGCCGTTTGGGCGACACCAGAAAGGCCAAGTATTTGCGTATTCTGAGCACGATGCCCGCCAGCAACTCGCCGGCCAAGCTATCTTGCCAACACGCTTAATACGTCGACGCCTTTCTAGCTGGCAACAACGCCAGCACAAAGCCAAAGCGGCCGATATTACCCAGTTTTCACGCGAACTCACTACCTTGTTAGAGTCTGGCATCCCGATTGTTCAGGCACTCAACCTGATAGAAGAGAATCAAGTCAAAGCAGAAATGCGCTTGGTGGTTCGCTACCTTCGTCAACAACTAGAAGCTGGCACCAGCTTAAGCACGGCCTTGGCGCAAGCCAGCCCCCTATTTGATCGCTTTTACTGTGATCTGGTCGCCACCGGCGAACAAACCGGTCAACTTCCTTTGGTATTTGCTCGCCTTGCACTATATCGGGAAAAACAAGCCTTGCTGCGCAGTAAGGTGATGAAAGCCATGATTTATCCCACCATCGTCGTCAGTGTTGCGCTCGGTGTTAGCACTTACTTACTTTTGTTCGTGATCCCAAAATTTAAGCAGATTTTTGACTCTTTTGGTGCGCCCCTACCTTGGCTCACACGGCAAGTGCTGGCATTGTCTGATTGGATGACCACCCATGCGCCGACCATTGCCGCTATCTTGATTGTCCTGATGTTATCGCATAAATGGCTACAACGGCATCACCCGCGCTATCGGTACCACTATCACCGCTGGCTACTTAAACTGCCTATCATCGGTGAGGTGCTGAGCAAAGCCTGTATCGCGAAGTTTTCCCGCACACTGGCCACAACCTTTAGCGCTGGGATCCCACTGATCTCCGGACTTAAATCGGCAACCAATATTCTCACCAACGACTATTATGCACACGGACTCATTCGAGTGTCTGCACACACAGCTACCGGGATCCCGCTCTATCAAGCGTTACGTGAAAGTGGCCGTTTTCCCAATATGATGACGCAAATGATCATGATTGGTGAAGAGTCTGGCGCGTTAGACACCATGCTTAATCGGGTGGCAGTGATTTACGAGGAAGAGGTTGATAACACCGTCGATAATCTGGGTAAGATCATTGAGCCACTGCTGATTTTAGTACTCGGATTACTCATTGGTGGCTTGGTGGTTGCCATGTACCTTCCTATTTTTAATCTGATGTCCGTTCTCGGCTAAGCCAAGATAGAGTCTCGATACGTAACGCGCTATGATTCGCGCACAACAAGCAACAAGTAATAAGCAGGTGTCATGTTGGTGTTCTCCTCCCCGTTTTTTATCGTGATAGCCGGCCTGCTGGGTCTGGTTTTTGGCAGCTTTTTAAACGTGGTGATCGCCCGTTTACCGACAATGATGGAACGCCAGTGGCGCCAAGAATGCCGGCTTAGCTTTCCTGACGCCAATATCGATGCGCCAGACGACACGCGCTTTGATTTAAGCTTACCCGCTTCGCATTGCCCACATTGCCACACAGCGATTGCTTGGTACGACAATATCCCGCTGATTAGCTGGCTCGCGTTAAAAGGCCACTGCCGGCATTGTCAAACCCGGATCAGTAAGCGGTATCCGTTAATTGAGCTGATGGGTGCCCTCGTCTGCATACTGCCCGCTTGGCTGATCACCTCACCTGGTTGGGCCATCGCAGTGATGGGCGCAAGCCTGACATTACTTGCGCTGACGATGATCGACTGGGACACCATGCTGCTCCCCGATCAAATCACGTTGCCGCTTCTTTGGGCCGGGATCGCACTCGCACTCATCGGCGTCAGCCCAGTATCATTGGCAGACAGCGTAACAGGCGCCATGATTGGCTACCTCAGCCTTTGGAGCTTATTTTGGACATTCAAACTGATCACTGGCAAAGAAGGCATGGGCTACGGTGATTTTAAGCTTTTTGCTGCCTTGGGCGCTTGGGTGGGCTGGCAAGCGTTACCCCTGTTAATTTTAATGGCCTCCATGAGCGGGGCCGTTGTCGGCGCGCTATGGCTTCGTTCTCAGCGGCAAGGTATGCAACATGCGTTTGCCTTTGGCCCTTTCATTGCCACGGCTGGCTGGCTAAGTCTGCTTTGGGGCGATAGCCTGTTACACTGGTATCTGTCACACATTTTAGGAGTCATCTAATGGCATGGGTAGTCGGATTAACCGGCGGGATTGGTAGCGGTAAAACCACAGTAGCGGACCGGTTTGCCGCAAAAGGGATCGATATTGTCGATGCTGACGTGATTGCACGTGAGGTAGTAAAACCTGGCAGCCAAGGACTGGATGCGATTGTGGCGCGCTTTGGTGCGTTGGCATTAAATCATGATGGTAGCCTGGCGCGGGCGTGGCTTCGTGAGCGTGTATTTAGCCAACCAGACGACAAGCAATGGCTTGACAATTTACTCCACCCGTTGATTCGTACCCGCATGATTCAAGCTTGCGCCGACGCGCAATCTCAGTATTGTTTGCTTGTCGTGCCCTTATTAGTAGAAAATAACCTGATGACATTAGCCGATCGCATCCTTGTGGTGGATGTTGACCCGGCCACCCAGATAACCCGAACCTTGGCGCGCGATCAGGTCAGCCAACAACAAGTTCAGGCAATCTTGGCCGCGCAAGCCAGTCGTCAACAACGCCTCGACGTGGCTGATGACGTGATCGACAATACCTACACGGAGGCGGAACTTGATCGACAAGTTGATGCCTTACACCACACGTATTTAACCTTGGCAACCCAGGCAAACGCCGGTGTATAGCCGGACAGGATAGCTCAACGCTTATGACCAGCCTCACTGTGTATGAACACCCACTCAATGAACAGGTGCGTATTTATTTGCGCCTGGAGTACCTGCTCGACCAACTGGACGAAGTGAGCGGCCTTTCAGCACCCTGCCACCATATTCAATTTTTCCGCAGTTTATTCGATTTATTGGAAATTTTAGAGCAGGTGCAAGTAAAAGCAGACTTAGCCAAGGATTTGGATAAACTGAAGAAAAAGCTCAACGCATGGGCAAACGTACCGCAAGTGGATCAAACCCAGCTGAATCAGCTACTCGATCAGGTGGCCGCGCACCAACGTTCGGTGCTCCAGGCCAAACGCTTTGGTCAGCCACTGCGGGAAGATCGCTTCTTAACCAGCATCAAGCAACGCTTCTCGATTCCCGGAGGCAGTTGCAGTTTTGATTTGCCCGTTTTCCATTATTGGTTGCATCAGCCGCTCGCGGCCCGGCAAAATGCGATTCAAACTTGGATGGCTACCCTATCGCCGCTGCGTGATGCACTCGCTTTTTGGCTGCAACTAACACGCGAAAGCGCACACGGCGGCACCGCAACAGTAAAACAAGGGTTTTATCAACAAGAAGCCGATGGCGCTTGTTTAATTCGGCTAAAACTGGCACCGGATCTGGGCGTGTATCCTTTGGTATCAGGCCATAAAAACCGCTTCGCCATCCGGTTTATGCCATTTGACGATGATCATGAGGTCGCCGACAATATGCCTGTTCATATCAGTGTCTGTTAAGGAGAAGTACGTGAGTAATACCCCCACTGTGGTGAAATGCCCGACCTGTCAACAGCCTGTGGTTTGGGGAGAGGTGAGTCCACACCGTCCATTTTGTAGTAAACGCTGTCAACTGATCGATTTAGGCGAGTGGGCCAGTGAAGAAAAAGCCATCCCCGGTGCACCTGATATCTCGGATGATGACTTGTGGTCAGAAGAGCAGCCCGACTGAGCAGGCTGCATTCACTTCACTGAGCAGGCTGCATTCACTTCACTGAGCAGGCTGCGCTCACTTCGCGTAGCAAACTGTATTAACACAATAGCGAGCGTCCTTCGCCCCGCTCGCGTGTTAGTCTTGGTGTTAGTGCTAGTGCTAGTGCTAGTGCTAGTGCAACCTAGTCAAAATCGGGCGTGAATTTTCTCAAGTACGGCGTCATTCGCGTCTGGAAACGTATAGTTATCCAGCTCAGCGATAGGCGCCCAAACCCCCTCTTGGCCTTCACAACCAGCCGGCTCACCATCAAAACGACACACTAAGAAAAAATCTAAGCTCAAGGCTTTATCTGGAAAATCAAAGTCTAACGAAATAAACGGACTGACCTCGGTGGCATCAATACCCACTTCTTCTTTGAGTTCACGGAGCAGAGCGCGTTTAGGCGTTTCACTGCCTTCAATTTTCCCGCCTGGAAACTCCCACTTTCCTCCTTGGTGGGCCTGATCGTGACGACGTGTAATAAACACCTGATCTTGTGCCGAATTGACAATAATGCCCGCGGCAATACTTACCCGTTTCATGCACTCTCCTAATAATAAAAAAAGGCCGCGAAAACGGCCTTTTTGCTAACACAGGGTCAGGGGCTAGATTCTACCGTGACACTGTTTAAATTTCTTCCCTGATCCGCAAGGACAAGGCTCGTTTCGGCCAACTTTTCGCCCATCACGTACCACGGTTTCGTTGCCGCTGTCGTCACGTTCAGCGCTTTCACCATCATCAAACTGGTTTTCAGCCTGCGCATGATTAACCTGTTGCTGACGCGCCGCTTTCTCAGCACGTGCTTGACGTTCAGCTTCCATGCGCTCAACGTCGTCAGGCTGCTGAACACGAACACGACTCAAAGCGGTCACGACATCGGTTTTTAATGCATCTAACATGCCTTCAAACAGCTCAAACGACTCGCGCTTATACTCTTGTTTCGGGTTTTTCTGGGCATAGCCACGCAAATGAATGCCTTGACGCAGATGATCCATCGCCGCCAAATGCTCTTTCCAAAGGGTGTCGAGCGTTTGTAGCATGACCGCCTTCTCAAAGTTACGCAGCGTTTCCGCACCAACGGCTTCTTCTTTACCTTTGTACACCTCAATTAAGGCAGTCAGAATACGTTCACGCAGCAACTCTTCGTAGAGCTTGTCATCTTCATCCAACCATTGTTGAATCGGCAGCTCGATATCAAAATCGGCTTTTAAGCGCTTCTCAAGCCCAGCAATATCCCACATTTCTTCTAACGACTGTGGCGGGATATATTGGTTAACAATGGTATTAACCACGTCTTCGCGGTTGTGCTCAATCATCTCACTGATGTCATTTGAGACGAGCAATGCATCACGCAATTCATAAACCACTTTACGCTGATCGTTGGCGACGTCATCGAACTCAAGCAGCTGCTTACGAATATCAAAGTTACGGCCTTCAACTTTGCGCTGCGCATTCTCAATCGCTTTGTTAACCCAGGGGTGTTCAATCGCTTCCCCTTCAGCCATCCCGAGGCGCTTCATCATATTGGACACCTTCTCTGATGCAAAAATGCGCATCAGTGAGTCGTCCATGGATAGATAAAAACGGGTTGAGCCCGGATCACCTTGACGTCCGGCACGACCACGTAATTGGTTATCAATACGACGCGATTCGTGACGTTCGGTACCAATGATGTGTAAGCCGCCGGCTTCGACCACTTGGTCGTGCAGCTGTTGCCATTTTTCTTTCGCCGCTTCCACTTGGGCATCGGTGGGGTTTTCGACATCACCGAGAACCTGTTTCCAGCTTCCGCCCAGAACAATATCCGTACCACGGCCCGCCATGTTGGTCGCAATGGTGACTGCGCCTGGATAACCGGCTTGCTCCACAATATCCGCTTCGTGCGCGTGGAACTTCGCATTCAGTACCTGGTGCTTAATGCCATCTTTGTTAAGCGCATCAGACAACAGCTCAGACTTTTCAATCGATACCGTGCCCACCAATACAGGCTGACCGGCTTTTGCACGTGCTTTGATGTCTTCAGCAATCGCGACAAACTTTTCTTTCTCGGTCATATAAACCTGATCCGCATGGTCTTTTCGCACCATCGGACGGTTGGTGGGGATCACAACGGTATCGAGTCCATAAATCGACTGGAACTCGAACGCTTCGGTATCAGCGGTCCCGGTCATGCCTGAAAGCTTATCGTAGAGACGGAAAAAGTTCTGGAAGGTAATCGAGGCCAGCGTTTGGTTCTCGTTTTGGATTTTCACCCCTTCCTTGGCTTCTACGGCTTGGTGTAAGCCTTCAGACCAGCGACGACCTGGCATAGTACGGCCAGTGTGCTCATCAACAATAATGATCTCGTCGTCTTTAATGATGTAGTCAACATCACGCTCAAACAAAACATGCGCGCGCAGGGCGGCATTAATGTGATGGATAAGGCTGATGTTGGCGGGCGAATAAAGGGTATCATCCTCTCCCATCAAGCCGTTTTTCTTCAGCAAGTCTTCAACAAACTCTTGACCGTTTTCGGTCATGTAAACCTGCTTCGCCTTTTCATCGACCGTGAAATGGCCATCACCTTGATAATCTTCGGTGTCTTCTTCTGCTTGCTGCTTTAAGCTCGGAATCAAGGCATTAATGCGCTGGTACATTTCGGAGCTATCTTCTGCCGGCCCCGAGATAATTAATGGCGTTCGCGCTTCATCAATTAAGATGGAATCGACCTCATCGACGATAGAGAAGTAGCGATCACGCTGAACGCGGTCTTCGGCGCGAAACGCCATATTGTCACGCAAATAATCAAAACCGAATTCGTTATTCGTGCCGTACAGCACATCGCACGCATAGGCGGCTTTTTTCGCTTCCGGCGGCATATTCGGTACATTGACGCCAACCGTCATCCCTAGAAACTCAAACAAAGGACGGTTGGTTTCAGCATCACGCTCGGCCAAGTAATCATTGACGGTGATAATGTGAACCGACTTGCCGGTTAACGCGTTCAGGTAGGAAGGCAGGGTCGCCGTGAGCGTTTTACCCTCACCGGTACGCATCTCGGCAATTTTGCCGTTATGCAGCACAATCCCACCAATCATCTGCACATCAAAATGGCGCAGACCGAAGACACGCTTCGAGGCTTCTCGTACTGTTGCAAAGGCTTCTGGAATAAGATCATCCAGTTCAGCACCTTGATCTAAGCGCTCGCGGAACTCAACGGTTTTAGCTTTTAGCGCATCGTCGTTCAACGCTTCAAATTGGGGTTCGAGTTTGTTGATTTCATCAACAACTTTTCGCAGCCGACGCAAGGTGCGGTCATTTCGGCTTCCGATAACTTTAGTCAGGACTTTCGATAACATGGCGTTGCCGGTACTCTTTTTAATGGTCTTCCCACATGGGCGGCCGCTACACTGCCACTCTGTTGGCGTGTTTCAGTTCAACGCGGGTTGGCTTAAGCTCATCGATTCAACATGAGATAACAAGGCTTATCTCTTTTAAGTGGAGCCAAATCGGACAGAATTCAAGGGCGATCACGCCGCTTCACAACAATTTCCACGTAACTGATAATGTGATAGACGGAAGGGAAAAAGGTTCTCCCTTATCGCCGTACCCATGCGACACTTACCTGTGAATGATTCGCGCACTGTATATTGTACTCCCCCAGCAATCCCTAATTGATCAAATGGGTTAGCTTACATGCTGGGGTCACGCATGTATGATAAGGTAAAATAGTCTCACATCCTATGACAAATCTAGGACTCAAGGGATCAATTAGCGAAAATTAGACGCTGTGCGCCCGTTCCCACACCGAATTGATGACAAAAAAGGCAGTTATTGTGCTATGAGAGACCATCGTCCTCGCTCAACGCTACACCTGCTAGAGAGCGACTCCAACAACATTGCCCAACGCGCGGTCGAGCTTGCCAAGCTAAACAAGCTGATCTTAGCATTGTTGCCCGGTGAAACCTCAAAGGCATGTCGCGTTGCCAATTATCGTGATGGCGTATTAGTGATTGAAGTAGGTAGCGCCGCTTGGGCCATGCGACTTAACTATGAGCGTCAGCACCTGCTCTCGGTGTTACGCACCAAAGGCCTCGCGAGCTTGACGACCATTGAGGTGAATATTAATCCAGCATTAGCCGCCGCGGACAGAACAGACCACGAGAAGGCTCCTTCTCGTCATCTTAGCCAAGCCTCTGGCGAGTTGCTTCGCGCGTTAGGGGAAGGCGCTTCCCCAACATTAAAAGCACGATTTGAAGCATTGGCTAACCTGGCCCATGATCAAAAAAAGCCAGAGTAAACTCTGGCTTTTTTATCTTAATCGAGTATTTGGTTATGATGCCTAGCGGTTAGGCTTCATACCGCTTTCTGTCAGCGGTCACGCCATCTAGTAGCTTATACGCAAATAGTAGCGTATACGCAAGTAGTAGCTTATGCGCAAGGATATCGCTTAGGCCAATACCATTCCCGGTTCAGCAAATGCCACAGGAGAGGTTTCAGTCTCTTCAAATGTGACCCACTCCCACGCTTCTTGATCGGCCAACACCGCGCGTAACAGCTTGTTGTTTAAGGCATGGCCTGATTTGTAGGCGCGCATTTCACCAAGAATACTGTGTCCACACATGTACAAGTCACCAATGGCATCCAGGACTTTGTGCTTAACCAGTTCATTGTCAAAACGTAGGCCGTCTTCGTTCAAGATGCGATAATCATCCAGAACAATCGCGCAGTCAAAGCTGCCACCCAAACACAAGTTTTGTGACTGCAAGTATTCGATATCACGCATAAAACCGAAGGTTCGCGCGCGGCTCAAGTCTTTAATAAAAGATTGACTTGAGAAGTCGAGCACCAAGTTTTGTTGCTCCGATTCAATCGCCGGATGGTCGAATTCGATGGCAAAGTCGAGACGGAAGCCGTTATAAGGCAACAGTTCCGCCCACTTATCATCGTCTTCAATGCGAACAGGCTTTTTGATACGAATGAATCGTTTTGGCGCATTTTGGACATCGATACCCGCAGACTGCAGCAAGAAAATAAACGGGCTTGAACTGCCATCCATAATCGGGATTTCTGGCGCATTCACTTCGATAATGATGTTATCGATACCCATTCCTGCTATTGCAGCACTGAGATGCTCAACGGTTGAGATGCGAACACCCGCGTCATTCACTAAGGCGGTGCACAGCATGGTATCGCGCACATCCTCAGGGTTGGCCGGAAAATCAACCGGCGGCTCCATGTCAGTGCGACGATAAATCACACCGGTGTTGGCAGGAGCCGGACGCAGAGTAAGCGTAACCTTACGCCCAGAGTGGAGACCCACACCAGTCGTTTGGACCATACTTTTCAATGTTCGCTGTCTAATCATCGGCTTATCTCAACTTTTTCTCAAAAAAGTGTGCTCTGCGTCACTCATTACCCTGTCACCTTAGACAAGGGGAGCGAGATGGTAGCACATCACTGGCTACAAACCAAGCAATTGCGATCAGTCAGCTTGTTTACGCAAAAACGCAGGAATATCGAGATAATCATGCTCAGTCTGCGATTTTGGTGCTGCATTCGATGAAGCAGCTGGCTGCTCTTTCGCCGCTGGGTTTGAACTTGCCGCCTGAGGTTTATCCTGCAAAGGCTGTGCCTTTTTAGGCTCGGCTTTTGCTTGCCCAGACTGTGCATTGGTGACCAAGGTAATGTCTGGCTTACGTTCGTTGCCAATCCCGGTCGCCACCACAGTCACTCGCAGCTCATCGCTCATTTCTGGATCCATCGACGTTCCGATCACCACAGTGGCGTTGTCTGATGCAAATGCTTTGACGGTGTTACCCACAGTCTCGAACTCATCAAGACGCATATCAAAGCCTGCTGTAATGTTGACTAGCACACCACGCGCACCCGCCAAGTCGATGTCTTCAAGAAGTGGGCTAGAAATTGCCATCTCTGCCGCTTCTTCAGCACGATCTTCGCCCGTTGCAACACCACTGCCCATCATTGCGTGTCCCATTTCTGACATCACAGTGCGTACGTCAGCAAAGTCGACGTTAATATGGCCAGGGCGTGTGATCAGTTCTGCAATCCCTTGTACGGCATTGCGTAACACATCGTTCGCCTTCGCAAAGGCATCCAGCAAGGTAATGCCGCGACCTAGCACCTTAAGCAATTTTTCGTTGGGAATCGTAATCAGCGAGTCAACTTGCTTTGACAGCTCTTCGATTCCTTGCTCGGCAAACGCCAGTCGCTTTTTACCTTCGAAGCTGAAAGGTTTGGTGACCACAGCAACGGTCAGAATCCCCATTTCTTTCGCGATTTCCGCGATAACAGGCGCTCCCCCGGTGCCGGTACCACCGCCCATTCCGGCTGCGATAAATACCATATCGGCACCTTCGAGCTCAGCTTTAATCGCATCGCGATCTTCGAGTGCGGAATCACGCCCAACTTGCGGATTTGCCCCCGCGCCAAGTCCTTTGGTGATATCACCGCCAATTTGAATGACCGTGCCGACACTGCTTTTCCGTAGTGCTTGGGCATCCGTATTAATGCTAATAAAGTCAACCCCTTCGATTGACTCACGCACCATATGTTCAACGGCGTTACCACCGCCACCGCCAATGCCGACGACCTTAATCACCGCATCGTCAGACATTTCCATCATCGGTTCAAACATGAGTTCTCTCCGTCCTTCCTGTTCGCATCAGGGTTAAAATTCTTTCTTAAACCAGCTACTCAGCGTCTTAATCCAGCTAGCCACAGCCCGCTTTTGTTCTGGTTCACTCGTTTCTGTCAGCAAGCTTTCTTTACCGTAGTGTAAAAGCCCAACCGCGGTTGCATAGCAAGGCGCTTGTACATAATCAGTCAGTCCCGTGACATTGGCTGGCTGTCCAACACGCACTTGGTTTTGGAACACGCGTTCCGCGCATTCAACCAGCCCGTGCATTTGTGATGCCCCGCCAGTAAGCACTATTCCAGCTGCCATTTGATGTTTCACACCATCGCTACGCAGTTTTTCTTGAATGGCGACTAATTTTTGATTCACCAGTCCCAACAATTCTGAACAACGCGGCTCAATCACTTCAGACAAGGTTTGTCGCTGTAACGTCCGCGACGGGCGTCCACCCACGCTCGGCACATTGACTTTTGCATCCTTATTCACCAACTCACTCAATGCACAGCCATATTTCACTTTAATGTCTTCTGCATCCGCCAGTGGAGTGCCAAAGGCATAGGCTATATCGCTGGTGATCACATTGCCCGCATAAGGAATGACCTCGGCATGCCGAAGTGCGCCGCCGGTCCAAACTGCAAGATCCATGGTGCCGCCGCCAATATCGACCACGCACACGCCGAGCTCTCGTTCATCCGGCGTGATCACCGCATGGCTCGCTGATAGCCCGGAGAAAATCAGTTGATCCACTCTAAGACCACAACGCTCCACGGCTTTCTCAATATTTTTCGCGGTATCATTGTGACATGTGATGAGGTGCACACTGGCTTCCATCCTTACGCCAGATAGGCCGAGCGGATTTTTGATCCCTTCTTGGTAATCGATTTTGTATTCTTGCGGGATCACATGCAGCACGCGCTGCTCATCACTGATTTTGACCGACTTTGCGGTATGAATCACGTTGTCTATATCGTCTTGGGTAACCTCTTCATCCGAAATTGTCCCCATGCCTCTCTCAGTTTGGCAGTGAATGTGCTTTCCTGACAAAGAAAGATAGACAGAACTGATTTGGCAATCGGCCATCATCTCTGCTTCATTCACCGCACGCTGAACAGATTTAACCACAGATTCTAAGTCGTTAACGCCACCCTTATCCATGCCGCGTGATGGGCTGCTGCCCACACCCAGTACGTTGATGGTGCCGTCTGGCAGTACTTCACTGACCAGAGTAGACACTTTGGACGTCCCAATATCGAGCCCAACTATCAGTGACTTATCTGTCGTTTTATTCATTCACACCATCTCTTAATCTTGGCTATTCGCGGGGCCTGTTTCGCTTTTCCAGCCAACGGCCGCGCCCGTGTCATAACGCAAATCTACATAGGCAATTGTTTTATCTTGCGCACTGATCCGCGGGTATAACGCGACCAAGCGAGCAAGCCGTTCTTGCCGGGCTGTCCGCCCTAACTCAATCCGTACGCCATCTCGTGTCACGATACGCCAAGACCGACGTTTATTCAGTGACAGCGCTTGTATCGATAAACCAATTTTCCGCAGTTTCTTTTCCAGTTCACGACTCGTCGCCAGCACTTCTTCAGCTGAGCGGGGTGTGCCGTGTAGCGAAATTAACGATTTGTCAGCCACATCACTGGGTGAACCATCAAAAACCTCACCGCTTGGTGTGAGCAACTTTTGCCCGTTCCAAATCGCACTCGCGCGATATTCAGTGATGTGCACCTTCAAGGTATCCGGCCATTGCTTTCTCACGGCCACATGCTTCACCCAAGGCAGAGCCTCAATGCTGCTCTGGATGCTATCCACATCCTGCAGCATAAAGCTCTTTAACTCGCCCACTGACAACACCGCCTCTCGGACTTGCGTCGCTGTCACGTAAGTCTGGTCGCCTTCGAGCATCAGTTGCGATAAGGGGAGCTGCTGCTCATCACTCATCCAATCAATCACACGAGCTAGACCAAAGAGCATCAGGATAATAACCCCAATTAAAAACGCGAGTGATGCGCTTTTTTGGCGATCCAGCTGCACCATTCCTTGCACTCGTGTAAGGGCATTAACCATGCTCATACCTATCTTATCGCCTTGTGTCGATGCTACTTGACACTCATCGCGAAAAAACCGACTGATTATAGCGATCCCGCGCCAAGCACTCCAACACAGATATGCATTTTCATACATAAGCTGGGATCTATTGCGCGCATTTTGGCTCCTGAACGCGATAAAAATCTATTTTTTGGTCACCAAGAGCGCAATTGCGCGCCGTTTTTACGTTGCCAACTTGTGTTTTATTGTGCCATTTCAGCCTTGTCTAGCTGTTTTGCCGCTAAGTTTTTCGCTACTTTACCAATATCTCCCGCCCCTTGTGTTAAAACCAAGTCATTCGCTTGAATAACATTGGCGAGCGCGGAGGGTAAGGCGTCGGCATTCGGCACAAAAATCGGGTCCAGCTTGCCGCGAGCGCGAATGCTACGACAAAGACTTCTCCCATCGGCTCCCGCAATCGGGGTTTCACCAGCCGCATACACATCTAGCATCAGCAACACGTCGACTTTTTCCAACACATTGGCAAAATCATCATAAAGATCGCGCGTACGACTATAACGATGTGGCTGAAAAATCATAACCAAGCGATGGTTTTGCCAGCCACCGCGTGCGGCTTTAATCGTAACATCCACTTCGCTAGGGTGATGGCCGTAATCGTCCACCAGCAAGGCAGTACCGTCATCGACCGGAAACTCGCCAAGTTGATCGAAACGGCGTCCCGTCCCGGCAAAATTAGCGAGGGCACGTAAAATAGCGTCGTCGTCCACCCCGTCTTCGGTTGCTACCGCAATCGCTGCTGCCGCATTCAGGGCGTTGTGCTGGCCTGGCGTATTCAAGCGAATGGTCAAGGTTTCGCGGCCAGGGCGTGTCACTTTAAAAATGCCACATTGCCCATGTTGCTGGTAATCATGTAAACATACATCCGCATCCTGCGAGAACCCATAGGTGATCACTTGACGACCAATCGACGGAATTAACTCGCGAACCACGGGATCATCAATGCACACCACCGCTAAACCATAGAACGGCAGATTATGGAGAAAGTCGATAAACGTCTGTTGCAGTTTTGCGAAACTACCGCCATAGGTATCCATGTGATCCGCTTCAATATTGGTCACAATGGCGACCATAGGCTGCAAGTGTAAAAACGACGCGTCGCTCTCATCCGCCTCTGCAATCAAATAACGACTGCTTCCCAAACGTGCATTGGTGCCCGCACTTTTTACTAACCCGCCATTCACGAAAGTGGGATCCAGGCCTGCCTCAGAAAAGATCTGCGTTACCATCGCGGTCGTGGTGGTTTTGCCGTGGGTGCCGGCAACGGCAATACCATGCCGGTAGCGCATTAATTCGGCAAGCATTTCTGCCCGTCTGACCACCGGGATCCGTAAAGCTTTTGCCGCTTCAACTTCCGGGTTGTCAGCTTTAATCGCTGTTGATACCACCACCACACTGGCTTGTTCTATATGGCTCGCTTGATGACCGATAAAGATCTGCGCCCCCATGGATGCCAATCGCTCCGTGACGATATTCTGTGCAAGATCCGAGCCGGTTATTTGGTAACCTTCATTAATCAGCACCTCAGCAATACCGCACATGCCTGCACCGCCAATCCCGACAAAATGGATCCGCTTGACCCGGCGCATTTCCGGGATCATGGCGCGAAGTTTTTCCAGCTGCTGATTATCCAATTTACCCATTATCTATTCTCTATGTGTTTGCGTGTGCGGTAATAGCATCCGCAACGCGGGCATCTGCATCAATAATGGCAGCGTCACGCGCCGCCGTCGCCATCGCTAACAGGCGGTGGCGGTCTAACCGATTGATTGTTTCCGCCAGTGACTGGGCGGTCAGTGATGGCTGCTCAATCATTAAAGCCGCACCACGGGAGACTAAGTAATCACCGTTGAGTGCTTGTTGCCTATCTGCATGCATAAAGGGGACAAAAATCGCCCCAACGCCAGCCGCCGCTAATTCAGACACGGTAAGCGCGCCGCTTCGACAAATTACCACATCGGCCCAAGCGTAAGCCTCGGCTACGTCATCAATAAATTCGCTCACATCAACATCGACCATTCCGGCGTGTTGATAAGCGGAAAGCGTCTTTTCCGCATTATTTTTTCCGGCTTGATGACGCACCGTCACCGACTGTTCTAGCCGTGGCATTGCCTCAGGCACCGTTTGATTGAGGATACGTGCGCCTTGACTGCCCCCCATCACCAAAATACGTAGTGCACCTTGACGGTCTGCGAATCGTTGCGCGGGATCCGGGAGGTCACACACGTCTCGACGTACGGGATTCCCAACCACCGGCTGCCCATCAAACGCGCCCGGGAAGGCTTGCAACACTTGCTTGGCAACTTTGGCTAACCACTGATTGGTCAGCCCCGCCACGGCATTTTGCTCATGGAGGATCACTGGCACACCACTTAACCAAGCGGCGATTCCGCCTGGGCCACTGACATAACCGCCCATGCCCAACACCGCATCGGGTTTGACACGTTTAATCACTTGGCGTGCCTGCCAAATGGCACTGACAATCATCCAAGGGGCTCGTAGCTTGCGCATCAGTCCGGATCCAATCAAGCCTTTGACACGAATAAATGCGATCTCGATACCATATTTGGGAACGAGTTCGGCTTCCATGCGATCAGCGGTACCGAGCCAACAGATTTCCCATCCCTGCTTTTCTAAAAACTTGGCGACCGCAAGGCCGGGAAATACATGACCACCGGTCCCGCCTGCCATCACTAATAATCGTTTTTTAGTCATGTTTATGATCTTTACCTTGATAAGGGGTTTTTTGGTGCGCTTGAGACGTCGCTAAGCGGTATTCGTGATCAATGCGCAGTAACAAGGCCACCGCGACTGCCATAATCACCAAGCTCGATCCCCCGTAGCTGATCAGTGGCAAGGTTAACCCTTTGGTCGGCAACATGCCCGCCGCCGCACCGACATTCACCAGGGTTTGAAAGGCAAACCAAATGCCAATGCCAAAGGCTAAAAAACCACCGAATAACTGGTTTTGCGCCAGACAGTGCTTTCCAATGAAAAGCGCTTTGAATACGAGGAAAAAAATAAGACACAGAATCACACTTACACCCACGAGTCCGAGTTCCTCGGCAATGACCGCAAAGACAAAGTCAGTGTGCGCCTCCGGTAAATACTCTAACTTTTGAATCGAATTCCCTAGTCCTTGGCCAAACCAGCCGCCACGTCCAAATGCCATCAGAGATTGCGTCAGCTGGTAGCCGCTGCCAAACGGGTCTTGCCAAGGATCTAAAAACGCAGTGACTCGCCGCACTCGATAGGGTTCAGCAATGATTAAGCCCGCGACCAAGGTCAGGCCCGTCATCAACAAGGCGATAAACTGCCACAATTTTGCCCCAGCCATAAACAACATGCCCACGGTGGTCACAAACATCACCACCACTGAGCCTAAATCTGGTTGAATCAGCAACAACCCCGCAAACAGCAGCAACACAGCCAGCGGCTTGGCAAAACCACGGAAATGTTCACGGACTTCACCATGGCGGCGCACCAGATACCCGGCTAAAAAGACAAATAAAGATAACTTGGCAATCTCCGCCGGTTGGATATTGATCCCCGCGATAGAAATCCATCGTACCGCGCCATTGACCGAACGACCCACCACCAACACCGCCAGCAAGAGAATCGATGAGATCAATAACATGTAGCCACTGTAGCGCTGCCAAAGTTTGACAGGGATATACATCACCGCCACCGCCGCCAACATGGCAACCAGCAAATAAAAGGCATGGCGTTTGGCAAACAAAAAGGGGGCATCCGCCAGTCGTAATCCAACCGGGAGCGAGGCTGAGGTGACCATGACAAGGCCAATAACCATTAGGAGCAGAGACGTCCACACCAATTGGCGATCGTACAGTACCCCCGGCGATGGCGTTCGGATCCACTGCCAACAATATTTGGGGAATGCACGCACTGCTGTCATAACGGCCTCGCGATAACAGATTCTACGCCGGCAACAAACGCCTGACCACGAGCGGCAAAGTTAGTAAATTGATCCAAACTTGCACACGCTGGCGACAGCAATACCATGTCGCCTTTCGTTGCAGCCATTGCCGCGGCATCGATGGCGTGTTGCAGGGTATCAAAGCACTGTGCCGACGCGTCCAGTGCGGCTAATTGAGCTTGATCTTTACCAAAACAGTAAAGCCTGACAGGTAACTTGGCGAGTGCAGGCTGCAACACACTAAAGTCGGCGCCTTTACCCTCTCCGCCTACTAACAAGTGTAAGTAACCGCTCACTTCAAGACCATCAAGCGCCGCTAACGTACTGGCAACATTGGTGGCTTTGGAGTCATTCACCCAGATCACACCTTGGTGCTCAGCGACTTTTTGACAACGATGTGCCAGTCCAGTGTAAGTGCGCAGCGCGGTGATTTGAGCGGGCTGGCTCACCCCGACACTATCAGCCAATGCCATGGCCGCGAGGCTGTTTGCTACATTATGGCGACCAACAAGGCTCAGTGAGGACACCGGTAGCACAGGCTTTCCTTGCGCCGATAACCACGCTTGCCCATCGTCAGTGCACAAACAGTAATCGCCCTGGCTAAAGCCAAACAAACACATGTCGGCATCAATCTGTGTCTGTGCATCATCTGCATTGCCGATCAAGGTAGTTGCATGGGTAAAAATACGACATTTCGCCGCCCGATAATCCGCCAAGCTTTGATACCTGTCCATGTGATCTTCTGAGAAGTTCAAGAAGGCGGCGCCTTGAAGGGTCAATGACTTAGTGGTTTCCAATTGAAAGCTGGACAGCTCTAACACATAGAGGTCGTGGCCTTTGTCGAGCAAATCCAGTGCCGCCACGCCGATATTACCGCCCACGCCCACATTAATGCCGTCAGCTTTCGCCATTTCTCCCACCAGCGCCGTGACCGTACTTTTGCCATTTGAACCGGTAATCGCCACTGCGGGCTTATCGCAGTACCAAGCGAAGAGTTCAATATCACCAACAATGGGCGTGCCCGCGGCATGAACAGGCGCCAAGACGGGGGTGGCAAGCGAGATACCAGGATTAATCACCACCAAGTCAGCTGACGCCAGCCATGCCGAATGCCAACTTCCCGTATGTCGTGCGACCGTCTCTGGCAGCTGCGCCTCTCCAGGAGGGGATTGGCGCGAATCCATCACGCGGATCATGGCGTCAGGATGATAGCGAGCAATAAAGTTCACCACTGAGAGGCCGGTGATCCCCAGCCCCATCACCACGATATGCTTAAACTCGGTTAATGTGCGGTGGCCTGGTTGCGTCATGGTTAACGGACCTTCAAGGTGGCGAGGGCAATCAACACCAGCATCAAAGAAATAATCCAAAACCGTACGATCACCCGAGGCTCTGGCCAGCCTTTCAATTCATAATGGTGATGAATCGGCGCCATACGGAAAATCCGTTGTCCCCGCAGTTTGTACGAGCCTACCTGCAAGATCACTGAGATGGTTTCCATCACGAACACCCCGCCCATGATGATCAATAGCAATTCTTGACGGACCAGCACGGCGATCGTGCCCAATGCACCGCCCAACGCCAGTGAGCCCACATCGCCCATAAAAACTTGCGCCGGATAAGTGTTGAACCACAAAAAGCCCAGCCCCGCGCCAACAATGGCCGCACAAACCACAACCAGTTCACTGCTGTATTCGATATACGGAATATGCAGGTAGCTGGCGAAATTGACGTTACCGGTCGCCCAAGCAATAAAGGCGAAGCCGCCGGCAACCATCACGGTTGGCAAAATGGCCAAGCCATCTAAGCCATCAGTAAGGTTCACCGCATTGCTAGTTCCCACGATGACAAAGTAAGTGAAGACAATATAAAACAGACCAAGCTGGGGCATCACGTCTTTAAAGAAAGGCACCACCAGTTGTGTCGCCGCGGTGTCATTGCCATGGGCGTAGAGCGCGAACGCCACCCCGAGTGCGATCGCAGATTGCCAAAAGTACTTCCAGCGGGCGACTAATCCATCGGTATTTTTACGCACTACCTTGCGGTAGTCATCAACAAAACCAATCGCACCGTATCCCAGTAGCACGACCATCACAGCCCACACATAGGGGTTGGATAAATCGGCCCACAACAAAACGGTTAAACTAATGGCAGCAACAATTAAGACCCCGCCCATCGTCGGCGTACCGCGTTTGCTAAAGTGAGATTCGGGGCCCTCCTCGCGAACAACTTGACCAATCTGCATCGACTGTAAACGTCGAATCAGACGTGGGCCGGCCCAAAGCGAGAAAATCAATGCCGTCAGTGCACTAACAATGGCGCGAAATGTCAGGTATTCAAACAAGCGCATTGAGGGTAAAAGGTTTTGTAGTACTTCCGCTAGCCATAAAAGCATTAGCAAGCCTCCTTGATTGCGGTGACAACCGCTTCCATCGCCATCCCTCGGGCGCCTTTAATCAGTATCGTGTCAGGTGTTTGTGTTTTTATCATGGCTACTACGTGCGCAATCAGCGCCTCTTTACTGTCAAAATGATCGCCGCCACAGCGTTCGCTGATCACACGGCTATCGCGTCCGGTCGTGAAGACACGGTTAACAGCAGCTTGCGCCGCATGCTCTCCAACTTCACGGTGCATTTGCTCACTGTATTCACCCAGCTCTGCCATATCACCGACGATCAACCAACGCTCACCTGGATAGCTGGCTAAAACATCAATGGCAGACTTCATCGCTGGGACACTGGCGTTATAGGTATCATCAATCAGCCGTAACCCTGGGCGAGGCTCACTCACTTGTGTGCGTCCTGCGACGTTTTCTACCGACTCAAGCCCGGCCACGACATCCACCAGACTCACGCCGGGTAACTGCATCGCTGCACAACCGGCCATTAACGCATTGATAATATTGTGCTTGCCCGGTAGCGGCAGCATCACCGACTGTTGGCTCTGTCCGTCACTCAGCGTGAGCTGATAACAGCCCGCGGTTGTCAGGGCACTATCAATCAAGGTCAGGGGGGCGGCTTGCGTGTCTGTTACCGCAATCACCTGCTTATCTGCCAGGACGTCACCCCATGTATCACCACCGTGGCTACCCTGATTCACCAACGCTATCCCGCCTTCGGGCAGCCCTTGATAAATTTCGCCTTTGGCAACAGCCACTCCCTCTAATGAGCCGAACCCTTCGAGATGGGCCGCGGCTAAGTTAGTGACCACGGCAATATCAGGCTTGACCAATGATGTGGTATAAGCAATTTCACCAATATGGTTAGCGCCGAGTTCAATCACCGCATAGTGGTGTGCAGGAGTGAGTCGAAACAACGTCAGCGGAACACCAATATCATTATTGAAGTTGCCGGCAGTCGATAACGTGGATCCTTTCTGTGCCAAGATCGCCGCCAGCATTTGTTTGACTGTGGTCTTACCGCAGCTCCCCGTGATCGCAATGGTCGGCACCTGGCATTGCTGTTTGACCCAAGCGCCTAACTGACCCAGGGCAAGGCGTGTATCGTCCACCAGCAATTGGGGAATATCAATGTCCAACTGGCGCGAAACCACCATCGCGGCGGCGCCTGAAGCTTTTGCCTGCTCAGCAAAATCGTGGCCATCAAAACGGTCACCTTTCAGCGCGACAAATAGTGCCCCCGCGCGCAGCTCACGCGTATCGGTGGTAATGGCATCGATCGGCGGCGTACCCGACGCGTGATCGGCATAATACACAGTGGCCCCTATCGCATTCGCCAATGTGCTGAGGGTTGTCCGAATCATGATAACTCCTTGAGTCGCGCCGCGACCGTCTCGCGGTCAGAGTAATGCACCTTTCCATGCGCGAGCACTTGATAGTCTTCATGGCCCTTGCCCGCCACCAAGACAATGTCGTTGGCTTGCGCTTGCTCGATGACCTGCGTCACCGCTTGAGCGCGGTCATGCTCTACCCATACACGTTCGGGGTTGTGCAGCCCCGCGAGCATATCTTGCGTGATCAACTCAGGGGCCTCACCGCGAGGGTTATCATTGGTCAACACCACCTTGTCGGCATGCTGTTCAGCCACTCGGGCCATCACCGGGCGTTTACGCGTATCACGATCGCCGCCACAGCCAAATACACACCAAAGTGCGCCGATGCAATGACGTCGTAAGGCCAGTAGTGCTTTCTCAAGCGCATCGGGCGTGTGAGCATAGTCAACCACCACGGTCGGTTTGTCAGGCGCAAGAAAAACCTCCATGCGCCCCACAACCGCTTGTAACTGCTGACTACTCGCCAACAAGGTTGATAACGAATAACCCAGCCCCAGCAAGGTCGCCAGGCTCACGAGGAGGTTGCTGACATTAAAATCACCCACTAACTCTGCATACATGTCACCCTGGCCCCACGAAGAGTCAATACGAACACAGACCCCCTCGGTGGTATAGGTCACCGACTGTGCCAGTACATACCGGCCGGCGTGAGCACTTAATGCGTCGGGCTGCATAGCGACGGCAATCGCGTCAGGCCATTGCTGGAGCCAAGTGCGCCCCACGGCATCGTCAGCGTTTATCACTTTGAGCGGAGAGCCCAAATCAAACAGTTGCTTTTTCGCCGCCGCATAGGCATCTAAGGTGCCGTGATAATCGAGATGATCATGGCTTAAATTGGTAAACACGGCCGCATTAAACGCGAGGCTAGCAACGCGCCCTTGCACCAAGCCATGTGAAGACACTTCCATCGCGACATGGCGTGCACCTTGCTGCGCAAACGCCGCAAGCTGGGCTTGAATACCAATGGCATCGCCCGTGGTGTTTTCCGCCGCTTCTAATTGGCCAATAAAGCCATTGCCGGTGGTGCCCATCACCGCGGTCCGCTCACCTAAGGCATCTAACCACTGTGCAATCAATTGGGAGACTGTGGTTTTACCATTGGTGCCGGTCACGCCAATCATGCCTATGTGCTGTTGCGGGTGCTGATAAAAACGCGCGGCTAATGCCGATAAGGAAGCAGGTAAAACGCATAAACTGATGAGCGGCACATTCTGATACCACTGCACAGCATTTTGCTCCGCTTGCTGCACCACAGCCACAGCACCGGCCTGAATCGCGGTATCGATAAACTGGCGACCATCAACTTGGTGCCCTTTTATCGCCACGAATACATCACCTTGACGGATTTTGCGGCTATCCAAGGATAGGTGCCGTACCGGCATCGAGGGCACATCCGCCAGCCAAGGGCTCAGCCATTGGTTTAAATCATTCATCGCCATTCACTTCATTTGCATGCTTTGCTACTTGCAACGCCGGACCCGTACCGGCATCCGGTGCAATGTTTAAAATCTGGAGTGCGCTTTTCATCACGCTCGAAAACACAGGTGCCGCGACCTGCCCCCCATAATATTTATCGCCTTGCGGCTCGTTGATCACCACCACCATGGCCAGCTTAGGATCGCTAATGGGTGCCAGCCCCGCGGTGTAACCAATATATTCGTCGCCATAGCCACCGGCGACAGCGACTTTCGCGGTCCCGGTTTTGGCGCCAACGCGATAGCCATCAACCGCGGCACGACGCGCACTGCCGCCTTCTTGGGTCACCCCTTCCAGCATTTGCAGGACTTTATAGGTATTTTCGCGCGAGGCAACTTGCTTACCTTCTGTGACGCCTTCACGCTTTAAAATGCTCAGTGGTCGATTAATGCCCAGCGACCCTAGCGTGGCATAAGCACGCACAAGCTGAGTCGGTGTCACCGATAATCCATAGCCAAAGGCTAGCGTGGCACGTTCAAAATCTGACCAACGACGCCGAGAGGGGAAATGGCCCACTGATTCACCAACCAGCTCAACGCCCGTACCGGTGCCGAGCCCAAAGCTGCCATATTGACCTAATAAGGTCTCTACAGGCATGGCTAATGAGAGTTTACTCACACCGATATTACTGGATTTTTTGAGAATACGCGCAAGGTTAGCTTTGCCGACTTTAGAAACATCACGCACTCGACTGCCACCGATTTGCATAATGCCGTTGCCGGTATCTATTACGGTGTCCATATCGGCAACACCGTTTTCTAATGCAGTGAGTACCACAAAAGGCTTCATGGTTGAGCCCGGTTCAAACACATCAGTAATCGCGCGATTACGCATGTTAAAGCTTTTGAGTGAGCTACGATTATTGGGGTTATAGGAGGGGGCGTTGACCATGGCCATCACTTCACCGGTCTTCACGTCCACCATCACCAAAGAGCCCGAGGTGGCGCGGTAATCGGCGACGGCTTGTTTGATAGCACGATACGCAATGGCTTGAAGACGCTGATCGATGCTCAGCGTCAGCGACTGGCCTTCTTTTTTATCTTCGGTGGCAATATGCTCCACGACACGGCCAAATCGGTCTTTACGCACCGTGCGTTTACCATGCTCACCCGCTAACCAATCATCAAATCGGCGTTCGATCCCTTCTAAACCATGGCCGTCAATCCCAGTCATCCCAACAAGGTGTGCACTGACTTCCGCACTGGGATAAAAGCGGCGTGACTCAGCTTTTAACCCTATGCCAGGTAACTCAAGCTTATCAACGTACGCTGCCATGGCTGGGCGCACTTGACGTTGCAGATAAATAAAACGCCGCTGCCGATTAGCCTGAATTTTATCAATCAAGGCTTGCCGATCTAACCCCAAAACATCCGCAAGCGCATGCCAGCGATCGACGTTTTTTAACCCTTGGTGTTTGAATACCGTCACCGGATCCGCCCACACGGCTTGAACAGGCACACTGATCGCGAGTGCCTCACCTTGACGGTCGGTGATCATGCCTCGCGCGGAAGGAACCTGCTCTGTTCGTATCGAACGCAGATCCCCTTCGTGGCGTAACCGATCGGGCTCAATCACTTGGATATAAGCGGCGCGCGCCACCAAGGCAGCCAAGGCTAAGCCAATAAATACGCAGACAAGACCAAAGCGCCACTGAATCAATACCGGTGGCGCTTTGGGTGTACGGCGATTAGTTGACTTAGTAGAACGTTTTTTCACCGGTCGTTACTCAAAGGTCGCGTTACAATCACTTCGTTCTCACTGGTGGGACGAATCATGTCAAAAGACTGACGCGCCACGGATTCCACATGGCTATGTTCAGACAACGCATTTTCCTCTAACAATTGATTGCGCCACTCCACTTCAAGGGTTTCACGTTGCTCTAATAGCGCGTCCTGTTTGGCAATCAAATTACGCGTTGATTGGGTCATCGATACCACGGCAATCGCCGAAACCAATACCGCCAGCAGTAACCCTAATGGCAACTTCCCGATTGCCAATACATCCTGGCCTATCTGCTTAGCGAGGCTTGGGCGCGGTTTCATGCGTTATCCTAACTTTTCCGCCACGCGTAATACCGAGCTTCGCGCCCGGGCGTTATGCGCCACTTCTTCCGCGGACGGTTTAATCGCCTTGCCAATCGGCTTCATTGCCGCCGAACCGAGCTCGGCAATCTGTGCTTCGGTCAAAGGCACCCCTTTGGGCACATCCGGTCCTTTACTTTGCTTACGGATAAAGCGCTTGACCATGCGATCTTCTAACGAGTGAAAGCTAATCACTGATAAGCGTCCACTCGGGGCTAAACTGGCGAGCGCGCCTTGCAGTGCTTGCTCGATTTCATCCAGCTCACTGTTGATGTAAATCCGAATCGCTTGAAAGCTACGTGTCGCAGGGTGCTTTTTCTTCTCTCTAAACGGCACCGCGTGATCAATCAGCTTGGCAAGCTGATTGGTCGTGGTCAGCGCAGGTGCTTCTTCATCTTCACGGTGACGAACAATGGCATTAGCAATCCGGCGCGCAAAACGCTCTTCGCCGAACACTTTTAATACCCAAACAATATCATCGACACTGGCGGTTTCTAACCACTGTGCGGCCGACTGGCCGGTGCTCGGATCCATACGCATATCAAGCGGGCCATCATGCATAAAACTGAAGCCACGGCTAGGGTCGTCAAGCTGGGGCGAAGACACGCCCAAATCAAGGAGGATCCCATCGACCTTTTCCGCTAGCCCACGCTCACTGAGGTACGACGCTATCTCAGAAAACGGGCCATGAATAATCTGGAAACGCGGATCATCGATGGAATTTGCCTCTTCGATCGCGCGTGGATCGCGATCGATAGCATACAGGCGACCGTTATCACCCAATTGCGACAAGATATGGCGCGAGTGACCGCCGCGACCAAAAGTACCATCGACATAGATGCCATCGGGTTTAATCGCAAGGCCGTCCACTGATTCATTTAATAGGACGGAAACATGGGTATATTGTTCTGACATACATTCACTTCATTATTTACAATGAGAGGTCTGCTAACCGCTCACTGAGCATCGGGGTTGATTCCGCCTGTGTGTCCATATCCTGGCGAATTTGTGCCTGCCACGTCTGCTCGTCCCAAATCTCAAATTTGTTGAGTTGGCCAACCAGCATCGCTTTGCCGTCTAACCCGGCATATTGGCGCAAGGTCGCAGGCAGTAATAAGCGACCTTGTCCGTCCATTTCACAGTCAAACGCATGGCCAAGTAATAAACGCTGCAGGCGTCGCTCTGCAGGTTGAAAGCTGGATAACTGCGATAACTTCGCCTCAATCACTTCCCATTCCGGGACCGGGTACAGCGCCAAGCAAGGAAGTTGGTGATCGATCGTGCACACAAACTGGCCATCACAATGGTGAATTAACCCATCGCGATAGCGCGTTGGCAGAGCAAGTCGCCCTTTTTTATCGACCGAAATGGCGCTGACGCCACGTAACATGACGTTATTTTCCCTTTTTCACCAAGATTATCCACTTTACACCACATTTTCCCACCCAGAAGTGTACGTAGCAGGTAAAAAGAAAGTCAAGCAAGCCATGACAGTGAGCAAGATCACACCTGGGAAGATTAAAGAAGGTTTTCAGCGGCTTAATCAATACATAAACAAGCCGATGACATTCGGTTATAACCAAATCGTCTGACTCAAACGCTGAAAAAGAGAGGGCGAGCCAAAAAGGCTCGCCCTAAAAGGAGGTGAGTTGGCCTGTAAGCCGGGTTCTGTACCGTAAAAACGGTGGTAACCATTCGTCTAGGCCTGCAATCGCTCACAGGCTCCAGCAACCTACCCGTCCCCAAACGCGGGCCGCGCCGATAGGGACCTATTTGGTCTTGCTCCGGGTGGAGTTTACCGTGCCACGAACTGTTGCCAGTCGCGCGGTGCGCTCTTACCGCACCCTTTCACCCTTACCTGTGCTCCGAAGAGCCATCGGCGGTATACTCTCTGCTGCACTGGTCGTAGGCTCGCGCCTCCCAGGCGTTACCTGGCACCCTGCCCTGAGGAGCCCGGACTTTCCTCCCCTTTATCAGTCTCCCAAAGGACATCAATAAAGCAGCGATTACCCGGCCAACTCGAGCGGGGGAGTATATAGAAGAATATTCACGCAAGCCAGCGTAAATCGCGCTCAGCTATAAATTCTCTAGGCCCCATTTATAGAGTGCGTTTTTTTTCACCGCATATAATTCCGCGACTAACGCGGCTGCTTTTTTTAACGGTAACTCGGCCGCCAATAGACCCAGCGCATGACACGCCGCGGTTGGCAAAGCCGTTTTATCCGCGCGATGGCCGGCGACCAATAACACCATTTCTCCACGTAAGCGGTTAGGATCCTCACTCAACCACTCAATGAGTTCACCCAACGGTGCCCCATGGATGGTTTCAAAGGTTTTCGTTAGTTCGCGCGCCAACACCACGCGACGCGCGTCGCCCAGTACCTCGCGCATATCCGCCAAGCTGTCACGAATACGGTGCGGTGACTCATAGAAAATCAAGGTACGCGGATCATCGGCCAATTCACGGAACGTATCTTGTCGCGCTTTTGTCTTAGGAGGCAGGAACCCTTCAAAACTAAAACGGTCTGAAGGCAAACCCGATGCACTTAATGCGGTGACTACCGCGCAGGCGCCAGGCAATGGGACCACTCTGACACCCGCCTCACGGCATTGAGTGACCAGGTGATATCCCGGATCGCTAATCAAGGGGGTGCCAGCATCAGAGACTAATGCAATCGACTGGCCTTGTTGCAGGCGCGTTAACAATGCAGCGGCTTTCTGCTGTTCATTGTGCTCATGCAACGCAAAAGTTTTCGCACTAATCGAAAAATGCGATAGCAACCGAGCCGTATGACGCGTATCTTCGGCCGCGACCACGTCGACACTGGCTAAAACATCAAGAGCACGCTGGGTAATATCAGCCAAATTACCAATCGGTGTTGGCACAATATACAGCGTGGGGTGAGCATGGTCGGATAGATTTGCATCAGTCATTTGTTTAACAACCCTTCGGCGATTAAGATAGGGGCAACGTTGTCACGGTTGAAATATGTTCATGGTTAAACTTACCCAGAAGCGTCAAAGTGTAACACGACTTATTACCCCTGTAGCCTTAGCATTGGCTTTAGCGGCTTGTAGTGCGCCGTCCACCACGCCAACTGCGCGTGATGTCATCAGTCAACCGGCAACGGAAAATTCGACATTTTATTTGTTGCAGGCCGAAACCAGCCAAGGTGAAAAGCAAAATGACTGGTTTTTACTGGCGATAAAAGCGCTAATTAACGAGCAGCAATTGAACCAAGCGGATGTGCTGCTGCAGCGCTTGGCTGAGCGCAATCTTAATACGGACCAGCGTATTGAATGGACACTCGCGCGTGGGCGCTTTTTGGCACAAACCGGCAAGCTAACCCAAGCCGATCAAGCGTTGGCCTTATCCCCTGATTGGCAGCTCACCGAGGGACAATATGTCCGTTTTTACCAGCAAAAAGCCAAAATTGCGCGTCAGCAAGGCAATGCCCTGGACGCGGTCAACAATCAGCACCGGTTAGCCAGCTATATTGAATCCGACCAAGCTCAGCAAGCATGGAACACGCTGTGGCAAGATTTACAATCGCTCAACCAGCGCGAGATCAAACAGCTTCAATCCAGTGATGATGACATCCTTGCCGGTTGGGTCACCTTGTTGGACATCGCGCGCCGCTACACCCGCGATCTGGCCGAGATGCAAAGCCAATTAGATGCCTACTTGGCGTCGCACCCTACGCACCCCGCGAACCAGTATTTACCGGATAATTTGGCCGATATCCAAGCACTGACCATCACACAACCCACTAATGTAGGGGTAATGCTACCACTGACGGATAAATTTGCTGATCAAGGGGATGCCATTCGTGATGGCTTTATTGAAGCCATGCTTGATGCGAAAACAGATCAACGCCCTCGTGTGCGCTTTTACGATACCAACGCCATGGATGTCGATGCGCTCACGCAACGTATCCGTGATGACGGCATCGACTTCGTGGTGGGGCCACTGCAGAAACATAAAGTCGCCGCAGTCAGTGACGCGCTCGCCGGCCAAGTGCCTTTATTGGCGCTTAACCAGCCCACGGATGAAAATTATACGCAAGGTGTGTGCTACTTCACCTTGTCACCCGAACAAGAAGCCGCGCAAGCCGCCGACCGTCTTCACCAGCAGGGGTATCAGTTCCCCTTAGTGCTCTACCCTGACTCCGCCTTTGGTCAACGGATCCGTGATGCATTTTCCGCCCGCTGGCAGTCACTCACCGATACAGACGTTGAGCAAGCGCCTCTCGGTGATCGTGATAAAATGCAAGCACGCATTCGTGATATCTTTGGTTTAGACGCCAGTCAGCGCCGCATTTCACAACTGAAAAAACTCACCGACTTACCCTTACAATCGCAAGCCCGTAGCCGTCGCGATATCGACGCCGTTTATATGGTGGCCGGTGCCGCTGAGCTGACCTTATTAAAACCCTTTATTGAGGTCGCGATTAATCCCGATGTCTTGCCGCCGAAACTCTATGCAAGCTCGCGTAGCAATAACCGCGCCGATGGCATGGGCCAATTAGCCGAGCTTGAAGGCATCGAATTCAGTGATATTCCTTTATTAGTGCACGCCCAAAGCGATGCGTATAAAAGCTATCAACAGCGTCATCCATCGCCAAGTAACAACACCACGCGCTTACATGCCTTGGGGATGGATGCTTACCAGCTGCTGAAGGGGCTACCACAAATGCAAGCCCAGCCGGGTTATCAGCTAAATGGTCAAACGGGGCAACTCTCACTCGCCGATCAGTGTATTATCCACCGTCAGCTAGACTGGGCGCGATTTGGTCAAACCGCCATTGAGCCTGTTGAGACGGAATCTCGCGGAGAGGCGCAGTGAAACAGCCTCAGTCCAGAGCAACAGGACAGGCTTACGAAGCACACGCTTGCCAATACCTAATGCGCCACGGGCTGAGTCTGCTCGATAAAAACGCCCATAGTCGTCGCGGCGAGATTGATCTTGTGATGCGCGATGGCAGTTGCTTGGTGTTTGTCGAGGTGCGTTTCCGGCGCGGGCACGGCTTTGGTGGCGCGGCGGCGAGCATTACCGCCACCAAACAACGTCGTTTAATTCTCGCCGCTGAGCGTTGGATGCAATGCCGCGGCATCAAAAGTATGCAAACCGAATTTCGCTTTGACGCTGTCACCTTTGATGGCAGCGTTGAGGCGGTCAACTGGATTCAAAACATTGTTCAAGGGTAAGTCATGCTAGAGAGCATTAAAGAGAGCTTTACCGAAAGTATTCAAACCCAAATCGCGGCCGCAGAAGCGATTCCCGAGTATCTATCACAATCGGCACAAGTAATGGTGCAAAGCCTACTTAACGGCAACAAAATCTTGTGTTGTGGTAATGGCGGTTCCGCCGCGAATGCCCAGCATTTTGCGTCTTGCCTGTTAAATCGCTTTGAGACTGAGCGTCCCAGCTTACCGGCTTTGGCGCTCACCACAGACACTACCACCTTAACCGCAGTGGCCAACGACTACAGCCACGATGAAGTCTTCTCCAAGCAAGTACGAGCGCTAGGGCAAGCGGGCGATGTGCTTCTGGCCATATCCACCAGCGGCAACAGTAAAGACATCATCAAAGCGATGGAAGCTGCCGTGACCCGTGATATGACCATTATTGCGTTAACCGGGAAAGACGGCGGCGAAATGGCCGGGTTGCTTGGCCAGCGTGATGTCGAAGTCCGTATTCCCTCGCAACGTACCGCGCGCATTCAAGAAGGACACCTACTCACTGTCCATTGCTTGTGTGACCTGATTGACCAAGTCCTCTTTCCTTCTCACGGAGAATAATTCATGCGCGTTATCATGACCTTGATATTGGCACTGACGCTGCAAGCGTGTTCCGCCATTTATTCCTCCGATCCTCGTACGACCGGAGAAGAGTGGCACGATACCCAAATTGGTCTCAATACCGCCGGGATCGTGAACAAAGCCCCGTTCAAAAATAAGCTTCGCGTTAAAGCGGCATCGTTTCAAGGGCAAGTTCTGTTAGTCGGGCAAAGCACCGACCAGGCCCTCACCCAGCAACTGGTTGAACGGGTCCGAGCCCTGGATAACGTCGATGTTGTCTATAACGAAGTCCGTGAAACGCCAATGGTTGGCTTGGCCGATATCAGTACGGATAGCTGGCTAACGACCCGAGTCAAAGCAGCCTTTGTCGCCGATGACCAGTTACGCGCGGTAAATATCAAGGTGGTCACTGAAGCCCGCGAAGTGTTTTTAATGGGCGCCGTCACCCAATCACAAGCGGACCAAGCGGTTGAGATAGCGCGCAATATTCGCGGTGTAGAAGGCGTGGTTAAGGCGTTTGAATACCTAGATGCGCCTCAATCTAAAAAGGATTAACGTTAAAAGACGTATTCTTTTGTGTGGGCCGGCATGATTGCTGGCCCTCTTATTTTCCGTCTTCATTCTTTTCTCGTCCGTTTCCACCGCATAGCATCTGCATTAGCTTTCTGATTGCCTCTCTATTTTCTTATTAAAAACAAACACGTCACATAGTCTATCCATTTAGCAACATAGGCAGATGATAATCGTAACAATACGCATTTTTAATGTGATTTTATTGGTTATTTTGATCTCGCCTTGATATAGTCCCGCCCCACAATCAAATGAGAACTATTTGCATAGGAGTATGACATGCATTTACGTTTAAGACCGCTCACCCTTGCTCTTATCGCCGCGGGAACGCTCAGTCTGCCCGCTCATGCTCAAGACCCAAAGCCGGTCGAGACAGTGACTGTCACCGCTGACAGCCTACAAGGCAAAATAGCGGTTAATGCCGAAGCGCTTGAAGCACGTCAGGCACAAGATCTAGAAGACATGTTCCGCGATACCGCCAGCATTAACGTCGGCGGCGGGATTGGCACCGGACAAAAGGTCTATCTGCGCGGTGTTGAAGATACCAACCTCAACATTACCGTTGATGGTGCAGCTCAAGGTGGCTACCTGTTCCATCACCAAGGGCGTTTAAATATTGAGCCTGAATTACTCAAACGTGTTGGCGTAGAGTCCGGACCTGCTAGCGCTGATAGTGGCCCTGGCGCATTAGGAGGTAGCGTCCGCTTTGAAACCAAAGATGCGCAAGACATGCTTCGCGCAGGGCAAGATATCGGTGCCCGTTTTTCCGCCGGCCACGAAAGCGCGGCAAATGCGACCTCGGGCAGTTCCGCTGTGTATGGTCGCCTTGGCGAATCACTGGGCATTCTTGCCTACATGAAAGGTCGCAATAGTGACGACTATCGTCACGGTGGTGGTGATTTACAACCTGCTACTGCCAGCCAACAGCGAAGCTACTTGATCAAGCTTTCGCTTCTTGAGCACGGTGATCATGATGTTCGTGTTAGCGCCGAACGTCGGACGGATGAGGGCGATTACTTTATCCGTGCGCACATGCCTGAATTCAGCCGTCAGTCACAGAGCTATCAAGAAACCGAGCGCGAAACCTTCTCTTTCCAACATCGCTGGGCGCCGGATTCTAACTGGATTGAACTGACCACCAAGCTCTATCAAAACACCCTCGACCTTGATCGCATTGAGAGCCAGACATTCAGCCGTTCACGCAATATTGGCGGTGATATTCGTAATCGTATGCGTTTCAATACCGGTGCTTTGCAGCATGACCTCACCGCTGGCATCGATATGTTCGAGCAAAAAACCGACAATATCGACTATAAAGAAGCGAATGGTCCTAACAACCAAGACAAAGCCAGAAACATTGGTGTTTTCTTGCAAGATAGAATGACAATCGGCGACCTTGGCATTGCTTGGGGTGCCCGTTTTGATGATTACCACACCGATTATGGCCAAGCAGGCGAGATCGATGGCAGTAAAGTATCACCGAACCTACAACTGAGCTATCAAGCCACTGATAACCTCCGTCTTCATGCTGGCTACGGCGAAGCCGTGCGCGGTGCCAAAACCCGCGAAGTATTGTTGATCGGTGGTGCCGTTGATGTGGAAAAAGGCTTAAAGCCCGAACAAGCTAAACAAGCTGAAATCGGTGTTGAATGGCAAGGTTATGGGATGCTAGCCGAACAAGACATCCTGAGTTTTGCAGTCACCGGCTTTAATACTCAAATAGAAAACTACCAGGCGTATGATCGCGGTAGTGACCCACACTACCTTTACAATCTAGAGGATGATGTGACGAGCCAAGGTGTCGAAGCCAGTGTTAACTGGGCGCTCAAGCAGCTCGATACCCGACTGAGCTATAGCTACGTCGACATGGAAGATGAAAATGGCGATCCTTTGGGCGACGCCATGGCAATTGGCGCGTCAGTCGGTAACACTTGGGTGTGGGATACGCAATATCAGCTAGTCGATACCGATGTGAGCTTAGGCTATACCCTTACCGGAGTGGAAAGGCTGACCGATGTGCCAGAAGGTAAACACGAGAAACCTGGTTACATGGTTCATGATGTACGCGCACAGTGGCAGCCAGCAGCCTATCAGGGGCTTACTGTTTCACTCGCGGTCAATAACCTGCTCGACAAAGAATACAGCGAGCATAGCTCGTTTACCTTAAGCAGCGGCAATAGCATGCCTGAGCCTGGGCGCGATGTTCGTTTAGGTATGAGCTACAGCTTCTAAACCACACTTAGAGAATGATCAAATAAACTAAGGGCCGATATGTTATCGGCCCTTTTTTAATCTCTTCACGCTCGCGATTGATTTGCCAAAGCACTGATGTCATCACCTTACCTTGTCGCTAAGCGTTTACTTTCAGCACTACAGCTTGCGTCTCAGTAACAGCAAGGTGATCACCAGAAAAATGACACTTGGGGTGATAGCACCAATGGCCGGAGGGAGATGATACACCAAACTCATCGGCCCAAAGACTTCGTTGGCGATATAAAAGCCAAAGCCAAAAATCACCCCTGATAGCACCCGCGCACCCATGGTGACACTTCGCAAAGGGCCAAAGACAAAACTCAGCGCCAACAGCATCATCACCGCGATCGACAGCGGCTGTACCGCTTTGCGCCACAGGGCCAGCTCATAACGTGACGCATCTTGCTGTGACGCTTTAAGGTAGGACACATAACTATACAAACCCGATAGCGGTAGCTCTTCGGGTTTCACCGTCACCACCGCTAATTTGTCAGGCGTCAGTGTGGTATTCCAAACCAATTCATCCTGCTCTACATTGCTCAGCGCGGTTTGATTTTGCATTCGCGTAATGGTCACATCTTTAAGCATCCAACTGTCTTTATTGAGATAATCAGCACGCTCAGCAAACACCACATTGGTCATGGTTTGCTGGTCATCAAACTTCCAAATGCTCACACCGGTCAACGTATCTTGCTCATCCGCGCGGGCGATATAAATAAAATCGTCGCCATCTTTCGCCCAAACCCCACGCCGCACCGACATCACGTTTCCACCTGATTTGGCAATGGCACGCAGCTCACGAGCGGCTTTTTGGGCATCCGGTGCGCCCCACTGGCCCAGCACCATCACAATCAACATTAACGGAATGGCCGTTTTAAGCACTGATAGGCCAATTTGGAGTTTCGACACCCCAGCGGCCTGCATCACCACCAGCTCTGAGCTTGAGGCCAGCATTCCCAAACCAATCAATGCCCCCAGCAAAACCGCCATGGGGAAGAACATTTCAATATCGCGCGGCATGCTGAGCAACACATACAAAATCGCTTTACCCATGGTGTAGGTACCATCACCGACCGAGCGCAGCTGCTCGACAAACTTGATGATCGCAGACAATCCCACCAAGGTCGCCAAGCACAGTGACGAGGTGCCTATCAAAGTCCGGCCAATATACCAATCAAGAATGCGAAACATCAGGCAGATCCTTTTAAGCTAGCTTTGAGTTTTCTCACCGGTAGCGAATCCCAGCTGGCGAGGATCACGGCCAGTAATAAGGCGGCCACATTGATACTCCACAGACCAATTTGTGCGGGCAGATCGCCATCTTCTACCGCGGATTTCGCCGCGCTGATCGATAAAAAATAGGCCAGATAAATCATTATCGCGGGGAAGAGTTTGGCAAAGCGTCCCTGACGCGGATTCACCGCCGACAACGGCACCACAATCATGGTCATCAAGGGGATACACAATACCAAGGAAATACGCCACTGCAGTTCGGCGCGCGCCTTCAAACTTGATTCACCAACCAATTGCAAGGTTGGCATCGCATCCCAGTCACGACTTTTTTCACGCACTTCGCGCTGACCAATCAATACCTGATAGTTTTTATAGGTCGTTACACCATAGTTAAGCTGAGTCGGTACGCCCTCGGTACGGGTTCCCTCTAACAAATCCAAGACTTGTCGACCGTCAGGCAGCTCAGACACATAGCCTTTATCGGCCACCACCACATTCGGCAGTAAAGAGCCTTGGGGGACGGGCTGAGCGACAAATACCTGCTTGAGCGTTTTACCATCATCTTCGATATTATCGACGAAAATCACCGCCTCACCCGATGGCGCACTTTGAAACTGCCCTTGCACCAACAATTCTAAACCGGATTTGGCCTCTAATTGCTCCATCACCTCGAGCTCTTGGTTATTGGCCCATGGCGTTAGCCAAAGCGAGTTAAACGCCGCCACGGATCCGGTGATAATCGCGAGATACAGCGCAGCGCGGATCAGAAACTCATTGCCAATCCCAGTGGCGTTCATGACCGTGATCTCACTCTCAGCATAGAGCCGCCCGAATGTAATCAAAATGCCGATATACAAGCTCAAAGGTAACATCAGCATTGCCATCGACGGCATATATAAACCGACTAAGGTAATGATCTGATTCCCCGGGATCGATCCTTCCGTGGCACTGGCAAGCACACGGATAAATTTTTGGCTAAAAAAGACCAGAAACAACACAAATAAAACGGCAACTTGTGTTTTAACTGTCTCCCGGATCAAATATCGAACAATTATCAAAGCGAAGGCACCTATGGAAAACTTGTTTTTTTACTCGAATAACTATAGTTTCTGGGTTAATTAGTTGTTTTCTAATCTTTCGGCCATTTGTTGACCGCCGGCTAATCTGGACGCATTAAATTGCGTTCAACAACATATAGAGGCGGCATTATCCAACATTTGGTCTCAATTGTCTTTAGGATCTAGGAGTACAAATGGAGTTCAGTGTAAAGAGCGGTAGCCCCGAAAAGCAACGCAGTGCCTGTATTGTCGTTGGCGTGTTTGAGCCTCGCCGCCTATCCCCCGTGGCCGAGCAACTCGACAAAATCAGCGACGGCTACATCAGCGCCCTGCTGCGCCGCGGTGATCTTGAAGGTAAACCCGGCCAAGTGCTCCTGCTACACCATGTTCCGAACGTGTTATCTGAGCGCGTATTACTGGTGGGTTGTGGTAAAGAGCGCGAGCTCGGCGAGCGCCAATACAAAGAAATCATCAAAAAAACCATTAACACCCTCAATGAAACCGGCTCGATGGAAGCGGTCTGCTTTTTAACCGAGCTACACGTTAAAGGCCGTGATACATACTGGAAGGTACGTCAAGCGGTTGAAAGCACCAAAGACAGTCTGTACACCTTTAACCAGTTCAAGAGTGTTAAGCCAGAAATTCGTCGCCCATTACGCAAAATGGTGTTCAACGTCCCAACGCGTCGTGAATTAAACCTGGGTGAGCGTGCCATCGCGCATGGCTTAGCGATCGCTTCTGGTGTGAATGCCTGTAAAGATTTGGGTAATATGCCACCGAACGTGGCGAACCCTGCCTATCTTGCCTCGCAAGCGCGCCGTTTAGCCGATGACTATGATGCGGTCACCACCCGTATTATCGGTGAAGAAGAAATGGACAAGCTGGGCATGCATTCCTATCTTGCGGTTGGCCGTGGCTCAAAAAATGAATCGATGATGTCGATCATGGAGTACAAGGGCAGCCCTGATCCAGAGGCAAAACCGATTGTGCTCGTCGGCAAAGGCCTCACCTTTGACTCGGGCGGTATTTCCATTAAGCCCGGTGCCGGTATGGATGAGATGAAGTACGACATGGGCGGTGCCGCATCGGTATTTGGGGTGATGCGTGCCTTGGCCGAGCTCAACCTACCTATCAATGTCGTGGGTGTGCTCGCCGGTTGTGAAAACATGCCAGACGGCCAAGCCTATCGTCCTGGTGACATCCTGACGACCATGTCAGGGCAAACGGTCGAGGTGCTCAATACCGACGCCGAAGGTCGCTTAGTACTTTGTGATGCCCTCACCTATGTAGAGCGTTATGAGCCAGAGTGTGTGATTGATGTGGCAACCCTCACCGGCGCGTGCATTATGGCCCTTAGCCATCACATCAGCGCCCTGATTGCTAACCAGAACCCCTTGGCGCACGATATTATCAGTGCCTCAGAGCAAGCCGGTGACCGTGCGTGGCGCCTGCCAATGACGGATGAGTTCCAAGAGCAACTCGATAGCCCCTTTGCCGATATGGCCAATATTGGTGGTAAAGGCGGTGGCACCATCACCGCGGGCTGCTTCTTGTCTCGGTTTGCCAAAAAGTACAACTGGGCACACTTAGACATCGCCGGGACTGCTTGGAAAAGCGGCGGCAAAGAAAAAGGTTCCACCGGCCGTCCCGTTCCTCTGCTGGTGCAATTTTTACTCAACCGCTCCGGGCTTGAATTGGAAGAGTAACCACGAACAGGAGGCCCACCGGCCTCCTTTTTTGTTGAAACTTTATCCGGCACTGGTGTCTGCACGCACAATCGGCTATGTTGATGGCTCCGCGCTACCCGGACACCCCGCTTTTGGGACGGAGGCCGTTTCTCACATTTAGGAGCGTATATGCCCACCGCCACCTTTTATCTTTTGTCGCCGCCCGAGCCGGCAGACGACAGCAACAGCCTGGGGCTGACACCTGAGCAGCAAGCGCGTGAACAACAAATACTGATAGACACGGCCATTGATTTGGCTTTTTACTACTATCAACAAGGGCAACGCATTTATCTGGCCGCACAGGACCAAGCCCAAGCGCATCAATTGGATGACGCTTTATGGCAACGTGACCCAGATACCTTCGTGCCCCATAACCTGGTCGGTGAAGGGCCGCGAGGCGGCGCACCGGTGGAAATAGGCTGGCCAGGTGTGCGCCATACCGGTCATCGCAGTGTGTTAATCAATTTGGCGACAGAGGCATCAAATTTTGCGCCTTCGTTTGCACAAGTGGTAGACTTCGTCCCTTGCGATGAGACGCTTAAACAGCACGCGCGTCACCGATATAAAGCATACCGACTGGCAGGCCTGCAACTTCATACCTTGGCCATCGACCAATCGCCCAACCCTTGACGATCTTTCAAGAGCGCTATGGAAAAGACATATAATCCACAATCAATTGAAAAAGCGCTGTATCAGCGCTGGGAAGAGGCGGGCTATTTCCGACCTCATGGTGATACCAGCAAAGATGCCTTTAGCATCATGATCCCACCTCCGAATGTAACCGGTAGCCTGCATATGGGCCACGCGTTTCAGGATACCATCATGGATACCCTGACCCGTGCCGCGCGCATGAAAGGTAAAAATACCCTTTGGCAAGTGGGGACCGACCACGCCGGTATTGCCACGCAGATGGTGGTGGAACGTAAGATCGCAGCCGAAGAAAACACAACCAAGCACGACTACGGCCGTGACGCGTTTATTGACAAAATTTGGCAATGGAAAGGCGAATCCGGTGGTACCATTACCCAACAGCTGCGCCGCTTGGGAGCCTCTGTCGACTGGGATCGCGAACGTTTCACCATGGACGAAGGATTCTCCAATGCGGTAAAAGAAGTGTTTGTGCGCCTGCACAAAGAAGACTTGATTTATCGCGGCAAACGCTTGGTGAACTGGGATCCGAAACTGCACACGGCGATTTCGGACTTGGAAGTGGAAAACAAAGACAAGAAAGGCCACATGTGGCATTTCCGTTATCCACTGGCTGATGGTGCCAAAACCGCAGACGGTAAAGACTACATTGTCGTTGCCACCACCCGTCCAGAAACCATGCTGGGCGATACCGGTGTTGCGGTAAACCCAAACGATCCGCGCTACAAAGATCTGATTGGTCAGCACGTGTTGCTGCCAGTGGTGAATCGTCGTATCCCGATCGTGGGCGACGAACACGCCGATATGGAAAAAGGCACCGGGTGTGTAAAAATCACTCCCGCGCACGACTTTAATGACTACGAAGTCGGCCAGCGCCACCAGCTGCCAATGATCAACATTTTGACCCTGAACGCGGATATCCGCGAGCACGCAGAAGTGTTTGATCACAAAGGCCAGCCAAGCACCGCCTACGCGAGCGACATTCCAGCCGCCTACCAAGGTTTGGAACGTTTTGCGGCGCGTAAAGCGATCGTCGCCGAATTTGACGCGCTCGGCTTGCTGGGTGAAATCAAAGATCACGATCTGACCGTCCCTTATGGCGATCGCGGTGGCGTGGTCATTGAGCCGATGCTGACCGACCAATGGTATGTGCGCACCGCGCCGCTCGCCGAGCCGGCTGTCAAAGCGGTAGAAGATGGCGACATTCAGTTTGTGCCCAAGCAATACGAAAACATGTACTTTGCGTGGATGCGCGATGTACAAGACTGGTGTATTTCGCGTCAGCTTTGGTGGGGTCACCGCATTCCTGCCTGGTATGACGACCAAGGCAACGTCTATGTGGGCCGCGATGAAGACGAAGTCCGTCGTGACAACCAGATTGGCGACGACGTCGCGCTGCGCCAAGACGAAGACGTGCTCGATACCTGGTTCTCATCGGCGCTTTGGACATTCGGCACCCTCGGCTGGCCAGAAAATACCGATGCACTGAAAACCTTCCATCCTACCGATGTATTGGTGTCAGGCTTCGATATTATCTTCTTCTGGGTGGCGCGCATGATCATGATGACCATGCACTTCATCAAAGATGAAAACGGCAAGCCACAAGTCCCGTTCAAAACCATCTACATGACCGGCCTGATTCGCGATGAAAGTGGCGCCAAGATGTCGAAGTCGAAAGGCAACGTGCTTGACCCACTCGACATGATTGACGGCATTGGTATTGATGATCTGGTTGCCAAGCGCACCGGTAACATGATGCAGCCTAAGCTGGCTGAAAAAATCGAGAAGGCGACCCGCAAAACCTTCGAAAACGGCATCGACGCCCACGGCACCGATGCCTTGCGCTTTACCTTGGCGGCACTGGCCTCTACCGGCCGTGACATCAACTGGGACATGAAGCGTCTGGAAGGTTACCGCAACTTCTGTAACAAACTTTGGAACGCCAGCCGTTACGTGCTGATGAACACCGAAGCGCAAGATTGCGGCATGAACGGCGGCGAGATGACCTTCTCAAACGCCGATCAGTGGATCGAGTCTCAGTTCCAACAAGCGGCCAAAGACTTTAACACCCACCTCGACAACTACCGTCTCGATATGGCGGCGGGCGTTTTGTATGAGTTTATCTGGCATCAATTCTGCGATTGGTACTTGGAGCTGACCAAGCCGGTGCTGTGGAAAGGTGACGACGCACAACAGCGTGCCACCCGTTATACCTTGATCACCGTGCTGGAGAAAACCTTGCGTCTGGCGCACCCTGTGATCCCTTACATCACCGAAGCGATCTGGCAGAGCGTTAAACCGCTAGTAAACGGCGTGGAAGGCGACACCATTATGCAGCAGCCTCTGCCGCAATTTGATCAAAGCCACGTGAACACCCAAGCGTCAGAAGACATTGAGTGGGTGAAGCAGTTTATCGTCAGCATCCGTAACCTACGTGCTGAGTACGATATTGCGCCAAGCCAACCGCTTGACGTAATGCTAAAAGCCGCCGATTCACGTGATGCTGATCGTGCGAGCAGCAACAGCACCACCTTAAACGCACTGGCCAAACTGGGCAGTTTCAAGGTACTGGACGGCAGCGAAACGCTACCGGCCTGTGCGTCTGCCTTGGTTGGCAGCGCTGAGATCTTGATCCCAATGGCGGGCTTGATTGATAAAGATGCCGAACTGGCGCGTCTGGACAAAGAGATCGCCAAAATCGAAGGTGAGATCAAGCGTGTTGAAGGTAAGCTTGGCAATGAAGGCTTTGTCGCTAAAGCGCCCGAAGCCGTGGTAGCGAAAGAGCGTGAAAAGCTCGATGGCTATCGTGACACCTTAACCAAGCTCGGTGAGCAAAAGGTCACCATCGCTGCGTTATAGTTCATCGGTCTTACCGATACCCTGTGATAAGCCACGCCAATCGGCGTGGCTTTTTTTATGCCCAACACCAGCACACAATTGGCTTGGTCACTTTCTCAACGGTTGTTGTACCAGCACTGATCGCCTTTGATAGCCCTTCTCTATCTAAAAGATAGTGAGAACCGTTTTTATTTGTCGACATGAACCGTACATACTGTCATTGTTGATTAAACGCGTGTTGCCGCGAAGGAGCTACACCATGAAAAAGACACTCAGTTTTGCCGCTATCCACTTTTCGATCGCCTTTACGGTCGCGTATGTGCTCACCGGCGATATCATTTTAGGTAGCTTAATTGCCATGACCGAGCCAACGGTCAACACGGGTGCCTTTTACCTTCATGAAAAAGTGTGGAAACTAAGCCGTCAAGCGCGTCCGGTGATTAAAACCGCCAGCTTTGCGGTGATCCACTTTAACGTCGCTTTCTTGGTCGGCTATTTGATCAGCGGTGATTGGTTAGTCGGTGGTGCATTAGCGCTGGTTGAGCCAAGCATCAATACATTGGCTTACTTTTTCCATGAAAAAATCTGGCAGCGCCGTCATGGGGTAAAACCCGCGCCGGTGCACCTTGGCCACCACCATTAAATAAAAAGCCACGCTAACGTGGCTTTTTATTTAGTGGTGCGAGTAAATTTACTCGCTTTCTGGGCTTTCTTCGTCTTCATCCGACTCGAAATAGGTGCCCCAGCCGTCGTAATCAATGTTGTGCTTGTCGGCCAACGCCACCAACTTTTCTACCTGCTCATCAATGCGTTCGGCATTCAAGGCGGTTTCCATGACCGCATCAAAGCAAACAATCGTGCCGCCCTCTTCCAGCTCGAGCTCTTCAGCCTCTGCTACCTCAAAGCCCATTTTAAAGGCCTCGACCGCCGCATCTTCCAGCGCCGCAAAGGTATCGGCGCATAAATGGTGCTCAATGGTATATAACGCATCCGGATCACTGCCGTCGGCAAGAAGCTCCTCGATAATCATGCGCGTTTCTTGGTGTTGTTGTTCAATCAGTTCAGCCTGTGACATAAGCGCGACTCCAGAAAATGAATACGGGCGCAATATGGCACGGTTTCGGCAAAAATGCCACGTTCGCTCACCGCGAAGCTGACGATAAAACCGCCAAGTTGATGAATTTTCTGTGACCTTGCTAGTTTGGCGAGATTGTTAGTGATTTGTAACATTGACCTCCCCTCGGAAGGTTGTCATTATTCGACCATCCAAGGAGGACATGAGACACGCCCACCCTGTGCAAACGGCCCGCATTCCCACCTTATCGGTGAGCACACATCCCGGATGTGCAAGGCGCTGTTTGTCTCATTGCCTGGCCCGTATTAAGGAAAAAGAGGACCTACCATGAGTGAGTTTTACGTTGGATCCGAAGTTGGGCAACTGAAGCGCGTTCTGCTTCATCGCCCTGAACGAGCGTTAAACCACCTAACGCCATCTAACTGCCACGATTTGTTGTTTGATGATGTTCTGGCGGTAGAGCGTGCCGGCGAAGAGCATGATATGTTCGCCCGCACACTCACGGATCAAGGCGTGCAGGTGCACCTACTGCACGACTTACTGGTTGAGACATTAGCCGAACCTGATGCCAAGCAATGGCTGCTCGACACCCAGCTCAACCAATACCGTCTTGGCTATCAATTTGCCAACGATGTGCGCGCCTACATGGCCGATATCGACCACAACACGCTCGCGGACATTCTGCTCGGTGGCTTAAGCTATATCGATTTACCCGTGCAATCATCCTCGATGATGCAAGCGATGCACGACAAAACCGACTTCGTGATTGAGCCGCTGCCCAACCATCTGTTTACCCGCGATACCTCCTGCTGGGTGTATGGCGGCGTCTCACTCAACCCAATGGCGAAATCCGCCCGCCAGCGAGAGACCAATCACTTGCGCGCCATTTACCGCTGGCATCCTGAGTTCGCGCAAAGCCAATTTGTCAATTACCTCGGTGATGAGGTCCGCGATTACGACAACGCCGCGATTGAAGGTGGCGACGTGCTGGTCATTGGCCGCGGCGCGGTCTTGATTGGCATGTCCGAGCGCACCACGCCTCAAGGGGTTGAACAGCTAGCGCGTAGCCTACTGTTTAGCGGTCAAGCCAAAGAAGTGATTGCGGTGCAATTGCCGAAAAACCGCTCATGCATGCACCTGGATACCGTGATGACCCACATGGATATCCATACTTTCTCAGTCTACCCCACGGTGATGCGCCCTGATTTGCCTTGCTGGCGCTTAACCCGTAAAGGGGAAGACAGCCTTAACGTGGAAGCACAGTCTTGCTACCTCACCGCGATTGAAAAAGCGCTGGATGTCGGCCCGTTAAACATCATTACTACCGGCGGCGACAGCTATGCCGCCGAGCGTGAGCAATGGAACGATGCCAACAACGTGCTGACCGTGCGCCCAGGCGTCGTGATTGGCTACGAAGGCAATACCTACACCAATGAAAAATATGATAAAGCCGGCATTAAAGTGCTCTCTATTCCCGGCGACCAACTCGGTCGAGGCCGAGGCGGTGCACGCTGCATGAGCTGTCCGCTAGAACGCGACGGTATCTAACTCTCGCCGGTTTCAGTTTAGCCGCTGCCTCGCCAGCGGCTTTATTTTACCGTCTACTGTTATGTTTAACCGCAACCTCTCGTATTCACGCCCGCCAACCGGCCTTAACGCCGCATCGTCACTTCTTTATCATTATCAGGATGTTATTAACAATCGGCCAAATGATCGGCAAAGAGACCTCATCCCGCTATCATGCTTTTTTATGAGTGAGTATTTACTCTAGTACCAGAAATGATTAACGTCGCAACAAGGTTACACGTTTTTTATGAACGGTACTCTCACCCCTTCGCTTTACACATAGCGTGTTGGGACAAAGACATCGCACTATACAAACGTTAGTTCGCTAACGTCAGTTGAAGTACACAAGAGGACATGCGATGAATAAGAAAACACTGATTTCGCTGCTATTGGTCGGCTTTACCCACGCTTTTACCCCCGCTTTTGCCGGCAATGCAGATCACCGAGTGGTCACAGTCAAGCGCGACACCGCCAAACAACTCAGCCAAGACTATGCGCAAATTGCCCCAACGCTACAGCGCAATATTAATAGTTATGGCTTAAATGCCCCCTTGTCGGCACTGACACAGCCTCAAGCGCGTAGCTCACGCAGCAAACGCAGCCTGGATACTCAGCTGCACAGCGCTGACCGTGCATTGCGTGAGGCGCAAGGGGTCGAAGACGTCGCCGACCAACTGCTCGAAGTACGCTTAGCCGACCCAAGCATGCTCGCGCGTTGGCAAGCCGGCCAAGCGCCTTTGTTTGCCTTTGAGCCGGCCGGTGATGAAAAAAGCTGGACCCAGATTGAGGCCTTTGACACTGAGGGCAACACCCACTGGCTAGACGTCTATCAAATGCCTGACCGCCCCGTGTTAGTGATTGATACGGACGGCAAAGCGGCATTAAAAGCCGGATTGGAAGTGATGCGTCGCACCTTGGCGGAGCAGAACCCAGCACCACGGATGCGTCGTAGTGCACGCATGATGGCACAAGCCCCAGCCCAACCCATTGACACCACAGTGCTAAAAACCATCCGCCTGGCCGACGATAAAGAACCGTGGATCTCCGGCGCAGCAGAAGTGTATGCCATTGTCACCGGTGTGAACCCAAGCCGTGACGAACCAACGCTCGACATTGTGGATATGCCGTATTTGGATTACGACAAAACCACCTATTATCCTAATCAGGTGATGATCCATTGGGATCGTTATCGCTGGGGCGCGGCAGACGTGATCTTAATGGAGCAAGACGACGGCACCAACTACAAAGAGCTGGCGCTGAAACTTAACGAGGTGGCGAGCGATATCCTAGCCGCGATCCCCGACTTGGAAGCGCAAGCCTATGGCGTGGTCACGCAAATCACCGGAAAAATCATCGAAGCCATCCCCGACGGCTGGCTGACCAACGATGATGACTTTGTTGATGTGTACTACACCCTGCTTAAAGGCCGTGCATACCCAGACCAATACGGCGCCGGCGGCAATGCCATGGCGACCTGGGAGCCACTGACCATTGAGCCGACTCAATAACACAGGCTTGGTTTCATTGAGTGAGATAAACAAAACGCAGCCGTAGGGCTGCGTTTTTTCACTGTGACGTTACTGCCCTGGATCTCTATTACTCGTTCCCACGCTCCTGCGTGGGAATGCATACGAGATTTGAACCATGAACTGAAATCGTTACAAAATCATCAAGCCGAACTTGTCGAGTGTGGTTGCTCTGATTCTGCTGAACGGATCTCTGTTCTTACACGCTCTAACACCGTGGCCAATGTTAGTTGGCCACTACAATGACAAAATTTATACATCGATGGTGCCATTGACGTAGGTGACACAAGCCCCGGTAAGATGTCAACAATGATGCGCTATGCCACCTGGGCGCCAGTTGCACTGCGCCTGTTACGTTTGGCGCCAATTTTATCCACGATGTCGGATGGCGCGCGGCGGAAATCACACCCAGCTTGCGCGATCGAGAAGGCGCTTATGCCGACCTACGCGTACTTTAACGTCGGTGATGTCATTGGCGACGATTACTCGTTCCCACGCTCCCGCGTGGGAATGCATACGGAACTTAAACCATCACCAGAGATCGTGACAAAATCATCAAGCCGAACTTGTCGAGTTTGGTTACTCTGATTCTGCTGAACGGGTCCTTGTTCTTACACGATCTAACACCGTGGCCAATGTTAGTGGGCCACTACAATGACAAAATTTATACATCGATGGTGCCATTGGCGTAGGTGACACAAGCCCCGGTAAGATGTCAACTATGATGCATTATGCCACCTGGGCGCCTGTCACGTTTGGCGCCAATTTTATCCACGATGTCGGATGGCGCGCGGCAGAAATCACACCCAGCTTGCGCGATCGAGAAGGCGCTTATGCCGACCTACGCGTACTTTAACGTCGGTGATGTCATTGGCGACGATTACTCGTTCCCACGCTCCCGCGTGGGAATGCATACGGAACTTAAACCATCACCAGAGATCGTGACAAAATCATCAAGCCGCACTTGTCGAGTTTGGTTACTCTGATTCTGCTGAACGGATCTCTGTTCTCACACGATCTAACACCGTGGCCAATTTTAGTTAGCCACTACAGTATGAGTCCGAACCTGGCAGAGGAAAAATACTGGATTAACTATAAACTGGTGGCCAGTTTTTCTTGACCACTACACGCGAAGTGGGATAAAAATCTCGCTAAAATTTAGGATTGACGACATACTCGTTTGTTATGTGCTTTTACACTACACTACGCTAAATTTCCTTTTTTAGTCACTTTTTATGTCCAGATATGACGTAGACACCGCTGAAACTCAATATCAACCAGGCTCCAACGATCAGGTGCTCTTAAACAAGCTTAACATTACTGATGTCGGTGAAATCAATGATGTAGAGGCAATACTTTTGGTTAAGCTATATGAAAAGGTATTTTCATGTGATAACCAAGCATTTAGCTTGAGTTTTCAAACCGTTATCGACTGGCATCGCCAATGGCTTGGCAACGTTTACCCTTGGGCGGGAAGCATTAGAAATGTTAGAATGTGGAAAAGTGATTTTGAGTTTACTGCCCCACTTCAAATTGAACGTCAAATATGTAAATTTGAAGCAGACTACTTATCACAACAACTGAACTTAGCTAACTTCACTAAAGAGGAACTTGTCTCTTTTTTGGCTAAAAGTCATGTGGAATTTATTTTGATCCATCCTTTTCGTGAAGGAAACGGAAGAGTTAGCAGACTTTTGATGGACTATATGAGTCAGGAAGCTGGATATGGACCACTAGATTATTCCTTGTGGGATAAGCACAAGGAGTTCTACATCCGCTCTATACACGCTGGTGTTGGCGGTGACTATCAGCACATGGAGCGTCTTGTACGTGATATCTTAGACAGCTAATGATAAAGAATCGTACTTACGCTGATCCGATTTCAACTTGCGTTCTATTGACTTTACAGGCTTCCCTGTCTCAATCGCCGTCGAACTTGCAACAGAGCGAAGAATCATAGCTTTAGTTACTTTTTTCTTTTCAACTCTCATTTAGAATCCCGATGCTTTCGTTATACCTGTCTATAGATCTTATATCAACACTACAATATTATCAATGATCGGGTGATAAATAGGGCACATAACGCCTTGCTAACAAGCGACAACGCGATGCCACTTAACTTAAATATTGTGCCATAATGAAATTGCGACTTAAGTCGCCAAGCGGTAGGAGTCTTTGTTAAGCAATTTGTTATATTTTTTCACGCACTAAGTTAGCTACATCAACTGCAGCGCCACCTGATTTGAAACTACGACCTAGATCGTATGCCATGTTCTCTAATGGCGCATTGTCATAGCCGTGTTCATTGATTTCTTGAACGTACCGCTTCAAAAAGCCTTCTCCACCTAGCTGCTCCCATTGAATTGTATGCATGAGTTCGTGAATATGAATTTCTAAGTCTTCTTGATGCTGGGGTTTCATAAAGTACATGTGTTTGTAAGTGATTGCTCCACAATCCATATCAAGAAAATCACCTAAACCAATATGGCGTAGTTCGGGGATGTCAGGCTTCGGGATTACGTCCGTTACAACAAACTTGCATTTAGCTAAGTATTCTGGAGAGTAGTAGCCTGAGAAAACATCTGAAAACTTACTGCAACATTGAGCTTCAATTTCGTATTTAGAAACGATGCTATCAATCCACTTATCAAACTGCTTGATTGGCATACTGACCTCCTCAGGTCGTCGATGCGTGTCCAGTAAAACGGATCAAGTCCAGTGTCTCTATTCAATTGGTTGATATGAATTAACCTGTCCCTCATTGCCCATGCTGTTTTAACTGCCATTACTCTATGTATATCTACAATTATTTAACAATAAATGTAGATGAATATAAGTGAGTAATAGCCAGTGTCAACGCCAGCTTAAAGTGAAGCAGATTCTCATCACAGAGAACAATGTTCTCTGAGTAGCTCGTTGTTGTAACAAGGGATTGGTTAGCTAGCTATTGATCCTGCGAGAACACTGTTCCCGCTTAATTTATCAAAACCTAAAGATTGCGCATTTGATTAAAAAATAAAAAATGCTTTGAGGAGAACAATGTTCTACTCAAAGCTTGGTACTTTCAGTTTTGGGTAGCCGAATCAGTCTGCTTTCTCTACAACCATGCCACTTTGCTCTGCAAAGTGAATCAATCGAGTGATATTGCTGAGAAGTCTACTGATAGGTGATAGCTATCACTTCACCGTTAGGCAACGTAATCAGCGCGCCGTCATCGTTGGAAACGACGAATTCTACCTTGAGGGCTTTCATCGACTAGGATGGCAATACGTCGTCTTACGGGTTCGCTAAATGCATTGAACACATCATTCAAGCTTTGTGGCTGATGTTTCTCGATCTAGTCCGTAACTAGCGCGAGATGGCTAACAGATCTATACCGCGACGACTATCTTCCCAGTCTGAAAATTCTTCTGATATCACCAAGCAATCAGGTGCGATGGCATCAATACAGCCTTTCAGCGCTTCTTGTAAATCGTGCCTTTCTTGCAGCCGAGGGCTGCAAGAGTTGTCGATATTAGCGTGAGAGGTTTTTATTGGCGATATTGTATAGGCTCATAGTTATACTGCTTGTTCAACAATAGCGTCAGTAAGATGTAGTTGGATGGTTTGAGACTCTTTTATATTGCTCTTAAGATGGTCACATACCATAAATAAACCACTCACCATAGACACAATTTGGAGTTGTTCTGGCAAAGGTGGAATCGGAGTTAATGAATTTTTAATCAAACCGATATTCAGAGTTGGTTGTGCTAGAGTCCTAGTATCACCCGTAAAGCTATTCTGCATATAGTTACTTTGGAGAAGTACCAACAAAAAGTCTTTTGATAATCCTTCCCACGGCAATATTCTACATAATGCTCTTGCTATATTCGCACCTTTCCAACTATCAGGTACAACGCCGAGCTTTCCAATACTGCCTACGACTGCCATAAGGATTTCCCCTCCAAATAGCCTTGTTCTCTCATATTTGGAATCTATTTCCGCTGAAATAGATTTTTCAGGCAACTCTGCTGGGTTAGCTAGATCAATATCGCCAATTCTTACAAGAGGCACCCCTCCTTCAACATGATTGCCAGGAACAAGAACGCCATATGACAAAGGAAAACGCTGATCAATTATCTCATCAAAACGACACCACTCCCATCCATTCGGGAGTTCAAACGGTTTTTCATCTTCACTAATCGGTGGCAGCGCTTTTTGCTTCTTGATTTTCTTCTCTTTGACTAATTGCGCTTTTTCTTCCGCAACCCTTTTCAGTAGCTCAGCAGCAGGCTCATCGCTTGGATCTTGTGGAACCAGTTTACCCATCACTGCCAGTTGTAGGATGGTTTGCTTGAGCTGGTCGATGCTTTCTTCAGTAGTGAATAAGGTATCGAAATGCTCACTGATTCGCGTCCAGTTTTGCATTAACTCGTCAGCATCGGCGGAGTTGGTGAGTGTGTCCAACAGTGTTGTTACCAGCACTTGATGTGCTTCGATACTGGCTTCGGTTTGTTGCTCTAGCTGGTCGCAGAGCGCCATTAGTTCATCGACTTTGGCGACGATGCGATGTTGTTCAGCCTCTGGCGGTAAAGGAATAGTTAATAAAGATAGTGATTCAGTGTTAAGCGTAAAGCCCATAATCGCATTCTTTTTATTTCCCGAGTTTGCTCGGCTTGGTAACACCTTAAACAAGTAACTTTGCAAAACTCCTGTGTACGGAAATACAGAAATGATTGCTTCATTGTGGAAAGCGTCAACATTGAGAATAGAGGCTTTTCCAACGGTTAGCTTGAAACTCATCAGCATAGTTCCAGCGGGAATCGGTGTTCGCTTAAAAACTTGTTCTACCGCTATATCACTAACTTTTTTAGTGGATACACTAACCGTAGATTTGTCATTTAGGTCTGCAATACTCACCCAAGGTATTCCACTTCCAGTTTCATCCCAATACAGTGAGTTCTTGGTAGCAGGTGTTTTTCCTACCCCATAATGAGCAACATCTGGGAAACGTACCCACTTCCATCCATTTGGCAAGTCAAAAGGCTTTTCTTCATCGCTTATATTAGGAAGTTTCTTTGACTTTTTAATCTTCTTTTCTTTAACTAATTGCGCTTTTTCTTTCGCGATACGCTCAAGCAACACCGAAGCAGGCTCATCATTGGGATCTTGCGGTACTAACTTCCCGCGCACAGCCAACTCCAGAATTAGCTCACGCAGCTTTTCAACACCGTAAAGTTCAAGCTTCTTGCTGCTGCCACGACCTGAGGTCGATCTGGTCTTTACTGCCGACGTCCAAATATCAATATGTTCGGTAATTAACTTATTCATAAGAAATTGGTCTACTACCATTATTGCTCTCCACTTTTCACAGTAGAGCTAAGCGCATCACCGAGAATGCCTTTCAGTTGGTCACGTAGTGCTTTGATGTCTTGTTGCTGCTGCTGATAGCTCGCCAGTAATTCTTCAGGATCATAGCTGACTACTTCGTCCTGATACGGGTTTTTAATATCAAGGTTAAAGTTGCGCTCGATAATATCTTCAATCGACACTTTCCAAGCTTGCTTGGTCTCGATACGGCTAGCGAACCCATCGGCCTCATTACCCCACCAATCTATCTCTTGCTGGAACTCTTCAAACTTCATTGGTTTGGTTTTGCTGTAGTTCTTCACACCTTCTGGGTAAGGATGCTCATAGAACCATACGTCTTTGGTCGGTTGGCCTTTGGTAAAGAACAGAATGTTGGTCTTAATGCCCGTGTACGGGTTGAACACACCATTAGGTAAGCGAACAATCGTGTGCAGATTACACTCTTCCGTCAGCATCTTCTTAATTTTGGTTTTTACACCTTCACCAAACAAGGTGCCATCAGGCAACACCACACCAGCGCGACCATCTTTATCCAATACTTCCACAATCAGCTGCAAGAACAGATCGGCGGTTTCACGAGTTTGCATATCGGAAGGGAAGTTCTTTTCAATCCCGTCCTCTTCTGTGCCGCCAAACGGTGGGTTAGTCGCAATCACATTGATATTGCTGTCCCAGTTTGCGAGCGGCTTGTTAAGCGTGTTGCCATGCCTGATTTGCACTGGGACTTCGACGCCGTGGAGCATCATGTTAGTGACACATAGCAGGTGCGGTAACTGCTTTTTCTCTACACCTTGGATTTGTCTTTGTAGGGTTTTATGGTCGTCCGTGGTTACCACGTAGTTCTCTTTGACGTGATCGAACGAGCAGGCCAAGAACCCACCCGTACCACAAGCGGGATCCATAATTTTTTCACCCAGTTTAGGGTCAAGGCGATTGACGATAAAGCGAGTCACCGCGCGAGGGGTATAAAACTCACCTGCATTTCCAGCGCTTTGCAGATCACGTAGGATTTGCTCGTAGATATCACCGAACAAATGGCGGTCGTTAGAGTCAGTAAAGTCAATTTCGTTGAGTTTGTTAATCACCTGACGCAGCAATGTGCCATTTTTCATGTAGTTATAGGCATCACTGAAAGCTTCTTTCACCACAAATCCACGTGGATTGATGTCTTTAGGCGTATTAAGGCTTTTTAGGCCAGGAAACAAATCATCGTTGACGAACTCTAGTAACTCGTCACCTGTAATGCCTTGTTTATTTGCCGCCCAGTTTCGCCAAAGGTACTTAGCTGGAATGGGTTCTCGGTAATCTTCTAGCTCAAACTCTAGCTCTTCCTCTTGTGCATCAAATACTTTAAGGAATAACAGCCACGACATTTGGCCTAGACGCTGCGCGTCACCATCAACCCCCGCATCTTTACGCATGATGTCTTGAATAGACTTGATCACTGAACTGATTGACATGAAGTTCTACTACTAACCGACTACAAAAATAGTTGTCGATAGTAGCATTTTTACGTCAATGTGAGTACTGACATAGGGAGTGAAGTGCCCAATAACACTGGGATATTAGTGAGCACTTATCTCCATTACGGTAACTGATTTAATAACTTACTTGATATTGAGTCATGGTCATCTTACGTCGCAAGACAAGGTACAACCCCCAAGTGATTAGCGCATCGGCGGTAATACCTAACCCAAACATGATGGCAATGCGTTCAAGCGTAGGAACAAAGATGCCGATTTGATAAAGCACAAAAGCACAACCGTAAAACAAGGTGTTTACGATAAGTGATTGATACAGCATTAAGTCAGTGCGCCCTATACCGTAAAAGTAACTGTCGATAACATTGTTTAAACTGAAAATGGCATAGAACCCTACCATTAGCCAAACTAGCCGAGTGATTGCTTGTGAATCCTCCACTCCCATGACATTAGCTATAAAGCTGTTCCAAAGCGGCGCACTGAGTATCCAAACCCCAATAATGCCTAGCGTGATCCAAAGGTAGACATTGACTCGCTCAGATGTTAGCCCGTTGTTTGTTGCAGCATCTTGCTTAACCAGCTGCCCTAACGTCAAAACGGGAAGTAGCAACCAGCCCCAAATAAATTGATTGGCAACCCAGTACGTTCCCGCTTGTTGTACTTGGTTAATAAGCTGAAGAATCATGACAATAAAAGCGGTATTACGAACGAGCGATTCAAGCCCTGATTTCCATCCAATTTTTGCCCATTCTTTAAGCCACTGCGATTGATGTCCTCTAGAAAACTTGAAGCTCAGCGTGATCTCCGACTTAGATAAATAAATCAGGGCAAACAGCGCGAGAAGACTATTGACCACGATATTACTCAGAGCAATACCATTCACTCCTAACTGGAGGGAATAGCTTAATTGACTAACAAAGACGCTGTCACAAAGGACGGTCATGAGCGTTTGTACGAGTAGAAGGCCACACAGCGCCTTTCGTTCATTTTTTAGGACGAGAACCAAAGATAAAAACGCATAGAAGCTAGAAAGCAGAATAGCGGCAGATTCCAATCGGATGTATTGGATTGTCTGGGTCAGTAGTTCAGCCTGTTGCTGCATCGCATCAACAAAGCTCGGCGCTAGCCACAATACCATTAAGGTCACCACAAAATAGCAAATCAAGGTAACCCAAAGAGATAGACTGGCTCGGTCGCGAAAAGCTTCGTGACTATGAATAACGCTGCCTAGAATAAATGCTAGAGGGATAAGTAATGCTTCGCTGAGGACTTCATACCCCACATTGAGCCATGCGACTTGTGCAGCAATGCTAAAAGTCCATGGGCTGGGGATGCTGCCCAAGAAGTGGATTCGTGTAGTTGAGTAGATTAAGGGTATTAAGCTTGTCAGAATCAGGACTAGCCACAGCTGATAATTGATAGTCTTTATTTGATGATGTTTCAATTTTTAAGCCTTATTATCTTCACTAGAGATCTCGTGGAGAAAGCGACTCGCCACAGAAAAATTTTAATCAGTTGTTTCTTCCTAAGTCTTTCAAACAGCGTGATTAGTTACTGAAAAATATCAGAATATTGCACTGTACTGAAATGATCTGCTGAGCAATCAAATACTTGCCATGGGAAATCAACTTGGTTACGGCATGCTTAGGAAGGCCATTGTGTTTAAGCTTGCAAGCAAGCCGCTTACCTTGCTTGGCTCCATCGCCAAAGCGAGATCGATACTCGCCTAACAATAAGCAAGAGAGTTTAGGCAAACGTCTTTGTGTTTTTTAGCCAACAGTGCTTTATCTGAATTTAGCTTACCAAACATATAGGCATGCATTATGACTTGAGGTCGTTAACCAAGCTAAACACGCTCTAGCTTGGTTTAAACACTGATTAGGCTGAATGATAGATCTCAGCTTCCAACTCAGAAATTGCTTGCAAGTACTGCTCTCTCCCACCAAAGCACTTATTGACAATTTCAGCAGGTCGCCCCATCTCATCAAAAGGCTTCACCTTGAGTACATGAATATTCTCAAGCTCTTGAACACCTTCATCAGCGTATTTGTCCAGTAGGTTGTTCAACACCTGCTGAGCCGTTTCACCGTACTTCGTGAAGTAGTTGCGCTTTTTGACGTTATCAACCCGTTCTTTTCTAGTGAGCGCTGGTTGGTCATAAACGACATGACAAATCATGTCGAATGGATCGAGATCTTTGCCCACTTCTAGCTCTAATGCTTCCCAGATGATGCCTTCCTCTGCCAGTTCATCAATGATTGCTTGCTTTCTATCGGCATCTTGCCAGCGCTTAACAAAGTCATCCATCGAGGTGAACTGTTTTGCCATCGTCTTGCGGGTATAGTCTTTGAACGATTCGGTTACGAGTTTACCGTCGGCATCGTAGTATTGAACACGTTCGGCAATGGCTGTAACGGTTACGCCGTTGACATGGAACTTTCTTACTCGGTTTTCATCCTGCCAATCATCATCGGCATTGCTCCCACCTGAAGGCGGTGAACCTGAGTCGTATGACGATTCGGGTTCATGGATGCTTTCGGGGTCGATATCTTCGCCTTCAAATGGATCATCTTGTTCAAGCTCATCTTCACCATCGATGATTTCATCTAGCTCTTCATCGGTATCGAAGTCTTCTGGTTTTGTCTCTTTAACTCGCTCAGGGACACCATCAAAGCGCTCATCAGCGAACAGTTCAGTCGCCTTTTTGAAGTCGAGAATGGTAAACCATAGCTTTCCGTAACGATCATCGATACGAGTACCGCGACCGATAATCTGCTTAAACTTGGTCATCGACTGAATGCCCTGGTCAAGAACAACCAGTTTGCACGTTTTTGCATCGACACCTGTTGTCATAAGTTCTGAGGTGGTTGCGATAACAGGGTAAGCCTTTTTGGGGCTGATGAAGTTATCAAGCTGAGCTTTGCCGATTTCATCATCACCAGTGATTTTCATTACGTATTTTTCATTTTTAGCAACTTGCTCAGGGTTACAGTTGATCAACGCTCGTCGCATACGTTCTGCATGGTCAATGTCATTGCAGAAAACAATGGTCTTCGCCATCGGGTCGGTGCGCTTGAGGTAGCTGGTGATGGTCTGTGCAACAAGTTCTGTCCGCTCATCAATGACCATAGTTCTGTCGAAGTCTTTCTGGTTATAGAGCCTGTCTTCGATGACTTCACCATGTTTATCGACTTGTCCTTTGGTTGGTCGCCAGCCTTGTAAATCTACATCGATATCGACACGCACAACTTTGTAAGGGGCTAAGAAACCGTCTTCAATACCTTGCTTTAGAGAGTAGGTATAAATGGCATCGCCAAAGTACTCGGTGTTAGACACGATATCGGTTTCTTTCGGTGTCGCGGTTAGCCCTATTTGAGTCGCTGAACCGAAATACTCAAGAATCTCGCGCCATGCGCTGTCCTCAGCAGCACTGCCACGATGGCACTCGTCAACGACAATAAGATCAAAGAAATCAGGATCGACCTGTTTGTATGCTTTTTGGTGCTCTTCTGGGCCAGTCAGAGCCTGATACAGCGCTAGGTGGATTTCGTAAGCGGGATCGACTGTTCGACCAGTAACTTTGGTCATCGCGGTGCCAAACGGCTGGAAGTCGTTGGTCTTAGTTTGATCGACCAGGATGTTTCTGTCCGCCAAAAACAGGATGCGTTTTTTGGCTCGGGACTTCCATAGTCGCCAAATAATCTGGAATGCTGTGTAAGTTTTGCCCGTACCCGTTGCCATAACCAAGAGTACGCGGTTTTGTCCTGCTGCTACCGCTTCCACGGTTTTGTTTATCGCCTGTAGCTGATAGTAGCGCGGAGACTTACCGCTACCATCATCATGGTAATCTTGAGCAATGACGGGAAGGTGCTCGGTTTTGTAGCCTTTCCAAATGCAGTATTTGTCCCATAGTCGCTGAGGTGTTGGGAAGTCTTCAAGTCGAATTTCAGTTTCGAGTTGAGCTGGGTTGGTTTTGTCGTGGAAGATAAAACCGTCGCCATTTGAGGCAAAGACAAAAGGGACTTCAAGTAGGCTGGCGTAATCTAGACCTTGTTGCATACCTTTGCCGATTTCATGCTTATTGGCTTTAGCTTCGACGACAGCTAGAGGCATACTCGGTTTATGGTAAAGGACGATGTCCGCAGACTTAACCTTCTTCCTCGCCGCTGCCTGACCACGAACAATGACCTTACCATCACGTAGTTTTACTTCTTGACGGATCTGCGACATATCATCCCACCCTGCGCCTTTGATAGCAGGAAGTATGAATTTCGTGATGATATCGGTTTCAGATAGCTTTGATTTATTGATTGTCGATTCCATGCGATTGGCTAGCCCACTACAGTGCCTTTCATGACTATACCAAAGGATACATAAAAGATACTAACTTATCAGTGAAGTGGGTAACGGTATGGATTAGCCTATAAGGCGAAGAGCCTGAACATGCCGTCATCAATAGGTTTATATATGCAATGAGAATTTTGTGATGAGACTAATCAGAAGAAGCTGCTGTCGAGCAGTGACAGTCTTTGTTCGATTAGAAGAAAGGTTTTTCTTCCCCCTATACCATCGAGATATTATTAATAATAAATTATTGCGCTAGGTTATGGTTTAAATCCAATATTTTATTTACTCTTAATGTGACATTTGGAGAATAAAAAACACAAAAGTTCATCTCTGTTAATTTAAACAATGCACTGTATGTTTGCCTAAGTTTTTAGAAAAAATTGCTTGGCACATTGTTTTGCCAAGATTGGCAGCGAAACTGTCAATCTTGGCAGAGGAAATGCCACGGCAGGCAGAGAATGTGCCAATGGTGGCAATAAAATTCAGACCTAAAAATTAGAACATTCCACTTGAGAATCCAAATTTTAATAGATGAAAGTTATATTAGAATTATAACTTTATAACTTTATAACTTTATAACTTTATAACTTTATAACTTTATAACTTTATAACTATTATAACCATTATAACTATTATAACAGTTATAATAG